>NZ_JBBIAR010000036.1:0-91823 GCF_054185165.1 Bradyrhizobium sp. UFLA05-109
GTGATTCGTTTTTCAACGACCACCCTTTGGCACATTCGATGCCGGGAGCGGGCGTCGTCCACCACATCATTTTCGACTGACTCGGCCGGGCCATCGGCCGGTTGATGTCCGCTTCTGTGCCGTAGGGGAAATGCCGGGCTCGACACTAACGCGTCGCCGCGGATAGACCGCCATCCCGCCCTCACAGGTCACGACAAGAATGGGCGCGGATCACCCAACTTTCCGGATTTGGCTTGATCGAACGTGGCGCGAGCGCTCGCGCCGCTGCTAGTTTCGGCGTTGACCAGATTAAATTCTTCTCGGGATTTCAAAGGCAAGCATCGATAATTGCACGTCAGGAGAAAATACGAACGGCGTAGCGCCAATCTTGTTGGCGCCAAGACGGGTGTAGAAACCGGCGGCATTCGGGTTCGCGTTAATCAGGATCACATTTCCTGCCATCTTTCTCGAAAGCTCCACAGCAGTCGCGAAAAGCCGGGTGCCAACGCCCCTCCGCGAAAAGGCTGGATCAACATAAATGCCCTCCAGTAGAATATAGCCTCCAATTCCCGTCGGTCTTGCAGCCACCCAGCCCTGCCGAGTCCCGGCTTCACCCTCAGCCACAAACACCAGCCCTGCTGCAACAAGCGGAAGGTTGATCTTGAGTCCAGGCATGAAGCGCGCAATGGCGTCATCGTCGTAACCGTCGTGCTTCGTTGCGCGCACCGAGATTTCGGTAAGCTCCGCGGCCTCGTCGACACGTGCAGGCCTAACTCGATTGCTTGTCATGGCTGATCCCTGTTCCACATCGCTCAAATAGCCGGAGCCGATCGAATTTCAAGGGACTGTAGCGGGTACAGCCAGTTGCCAGCGCAGACAGCAACCGGCCGAAAGACATTGTTCTCCTCTGGGTAATTTTCGGCGGATTCTGTGCAGCGTCGAGATCGGCCGCCTGCAAACACCTCGCGGCGCGGCAACGGAACAACGTTACATCTGAGAGTTCCGCGGAACGAAAAGGAGCGTCAGTCTTTCTCTGGCCTTTAGGGAGGTGCGCATGACTTATCAGGCCACGGAAGGCGCGTGTGCGTTCGCTTGGCGGAACTACTTGCTGCTCCACAGCGGTGTCAGCGAGAACGACAACAGGCGTTCCACTCTCTATAGCTACGTCACCAATCTGCGGGATACGGGTCAACACGATTTTGATCTCTTGCAGATAGCGGCAGTCGCCTACTTGAAGAACCTGGACGCACTGCATGACGACCGAGCTGCGAGACTCGCTGCAGATCGCGTGTTGGCCGATTGTCTGGAGTCACGCAGTGCACAGCAGACACTCGGCTTTAGGCCATAACACCAGAGCGAAGGAGCGAACAGCATGGCAGACCAGACCGCTAACGCAAACCGTTTCGCGCGCGACTCACAGAGCCGCATCTCGTCAGCAACAGCGATCGGCATGAATGCCTTGAAGCCAATCATGCACTTTCAGGTCTCAATGCTGAGGATGTGGGCCGATAGTATTGAGAGGTTCGCGGGCAATTACCAAAAGGAGTTGGACGAAACCGCGACCGCCGTAAAGGAACGGTCAGACAAGGAACGCGCCGCGTAAACTGACGCGACTAGTCAGGTTATCTTATCCCCTGAGAGCGGCGGAGTGGCCGACATCCGCCAGCCGCCGCTCGAGACCTGAGCGGACGAGCGAATGGACCGATCAAATGCCGAGCACACTCTGGTAGGCAAACAGAGCCGGGGCGCCGCCAGTATGAATGAAAACAACATCCGCGTCGGGTTGCCATCGCCTTGCCCGAACAAGCGCGATCAAGCCGGCCAATCCCTTCCCGGAGTAAACTGGGTCCAGGGGCAGGGCTTCGAGCGAACCCGCAAGCTTGATGGCCTCGATGGTGGCGGCATGCGGCAAGCCATAAGCCGGACCGGCGTGCCCCGCGACAACCTCGACATCGTTCTCGTCGAACTCGGTGCGGATCAAATCGGCTGCGGCTCTTGCGTAGGTGATGACGTCGGCACGCACGCGCACCGGTTCGGCATCGATGTCGATACCGATGATCCGCGTCTCAGGCATCGCAACCGATGCCCCGACAACGAGACCGGCCTGTGTTCCCGCGCTGCCGGTGCAATGCACGATCGCAGCGGGGCGAATGCCGAGTGCCTGCGACTGCTCCGCGAGCTCCACGATCGTCGATGCGTAGGCAATCGCGCCGAGTGGACTGGAAACGCCGTATGGCACGAAGTAGGGCCGGCGACCTTCTGCCCTGAGCCGGTTTCCCAGTTCCTCAATCGCGGCGTTGCGATTTCCTGTCCACGGCACATCATGGAGATGTGCACCGAACAACCGGTTGAGCAGCGCATTTCCCGAAGTCTCATACTCAGCGGTCGGCGGAGCCACACGACCGTGATAGACGGCAAGATGGCACTCCATCCCGAGCTTGGCTGCCGCGGCAGCGACCTGACGCTGGCTGTTGGACTGGACGACGCCACCAGAGACCAGCACATCAGCCTTGGATGCGATGGCATCGTGAAGGACGTAATCGAGCTTGCGCAGCTTGTTGCCGCCAAAGCCAAGACCGGTCGCGTCCTCACGCTTGACCCATAGGCGTGGCCCGCCCAAATACGTAGCAAGTCGCCTCATTGGCTCGAGAGGTGTGGGCAGGCTCGCGAGCCCCAAGCGCGGAAACACCGACAGCTTGGAGGCCAGAGCCGATGCGTCTCCTTTCGTCATGTCGTTGAGAGTACAGAGGCTGCCGACTTCCGCAAGGGGTCCGCAACCGCCTTCGCGGGGAGGCGCCCGCCATGTTACAAGGGCCGAGCGAAGCATTCCGAGACTGCCACTCAACCGAGAGAGAGCCAGTGGAGAACATTCGCAGTCGTGCATTTGAGTTCGTCGATAAGCTGCAGCAGATTCCCGCGACTGCAGGCATCATGGATGCATTGCGCGAAGCGCTCAGGCAGCACGGCGTCGAGTATTTCTGCTTCAGCTTCGTCACCCTCAGAGCAAACGAACGCACCGAAGATATTATCCTTGGTGACGAGTTCCCGGACGGTTGGGTGAAGCACTATATCGACAACGATTACGTTCATGCTGATCCTGCTGTCCGACATTCCAGGACGGCGACTCGACCCTTTCGATGGGTCAAGGAAGCCCCTTATGACGCGCGGCTTGAATTGAGGACTGTCGAGATGGTGCAGCGGGCGCGGGATTGGGGCCTGCAGGATGGCTACGTGGTCCCGGTTGCCTCACCCGCTGGCCGGTTGGGCCAGGTATGGTTCGGCGGCCACGAGGTCGAGTTGCCAGAGCATGAACTGCCTGCGCTGCACTTCATGGCGCTGTACGCGTTTGATCGGGTGCTGAGGTTGCGCGGCACGCCCGATTTGCCGCACATCATCCTATCGGAGCGCGAGCGCGAGGTGCTGACGCTGGCGGCCATCGGCCGGACGAGCGATCAGATTGCAGAGACAATGAATATAACCGAGCGGACGGTGAAGGAGCACATCAAGAACTGTTGCAAGAAGTTGGGTGCGGTAACCCGCACGCAGGCCGTGATGATTGCGATGCGCGACAGGATCATCCGGCCGTGAGCGTTTCTAGCGTAAATGCGGCCCGAGCCAATGACCGGGCTGCGTCCCCATAAGCAGCCCGTGCCTCAGGCTTCGGCCTCAATCCGGAACGAGCACCGGTTCGGACCAATCGGGCTGGAGCAATCCCAACAATCACCTCTTGCCGTATTCCGTGAAAACGTAATCGCGGCTCTGCACCACCGTGTGGCACGCGAACCCGCACTTCGCGTCATGTTCCTGCGGCGGAGTGCTCGCCTCTGTGGAGGGGCTAAAGGTATCGGACGCCGCGTCGTAGTCGAACGCGCCCCATCCCCATCCGCCACTATCCGCGAACCTCTTGCTATCCTTCACCATGAAATCAACGTCATGCTGGGTGCCCGGCACCGTTGGCTGACCAGGGTATGTTTCTTGCTTTTTTGGGATCCAGTGAATCTTCGCCATCTTGGCACCGTCCGGGAAAGGCTTGCCATTGCCGGGCACGCCTGCCCTGTAAGCATCGATCATTGCCTGATTCCCCACGATCACGGCGATCGCGCCGCCGTTCTCGCTGATCGCGATCACTGGCCAATCTTCGTATCCTCTAAACTCGGAGAACGCGAGCCCATTTGGTACTTGCACCGTGTACTTGTCCTGCGCGGAAATCGCGGCACCAACCGTGAAAACGACGATCGACGCCGAAGTACCGAGACCAATCAGCGTGAGTTTTTTCATTGTCGCATCTCCTTCGTTGGTTTAGCGGACGATGACGATCGATCACTCCGTTGGAAATTGCGTCGTCGCGTTTCCCTCTCCGAACAGCGCCGACCATTGCTCACCGGGAACGTGAGTACAGCATGGATTTGCGCATTACGAAACGGGGCGAACGCGCCGCTTGCGGGCGCCGTCGGCGGCATCAGCATCGTGATGATCGTGTTCGGGCTGACCGGCCGGAAAGAGCCGGTTTGAGCGGGCCGTGTACCGATTAAGCCGTTGGCGTCAGGCGATGGAGGCTCAGTCCGCCTTCTCCCGCAAGTCGAGAAGAACCACCGCATCAACCGGATTGACGTGATGCATGCGGAATATGCTCCGGCTGCGCCCCGGCGACCCACGCGGCCTCGTCGCTCCGGCGCGCCACCAACTCCTGCCGCATCGGCTTGAGAACGAAGATGGCCATCAGGGCGGCAATAACATTGAACAGCGCGGCAATGATGAAAGCGCCTTTCCAGCCTCCGGTCTCCATCACCAGCACGTTGGCGAGCGGCACCAGCAATGAGGCCGTTCCTTTCGCCGTGTAGAGCAAGCCCGCATTTGTGGTGGCGTACGCCGCACCAAAGCAATCGGTGCAGGTGGTTGGAAAGAGGCTGTAAATCTCACCCCAGGCGAAGAACACGACTCCGCTCAGAAGCACAAACCCCAGGGGGTTCTGCCCATAAACGTACAGAGCCCAAATGCCGATGCCCTCCAGCAGGAAGGCGATGAACATGGTGTTTTCACGCCCGAGGAAATCGGAAACCCAGCCAAAGAAGGGTCGCGTCAGTCCGTTGAGAACGCGATCGATCGTCAACGCAAATGTCAGCGCAGGCAGAGTGATGCCAATGAGCGTGACCGGCACGGTGTCGAGATGGAAGTCCTTGGCGATGGGCTTGAGTTGCGCCGTTGCCATCAACCCGCCCGCTGCCATCAGCGCAAACATCACATACATGACCCAGAACGTCGGCTCTTTGAGGACCTGTAGCGGCTTGTATTGAATAAGACTTTGCTGGACGAACCTGCTGGTCGAGACTTGCGGAGTTTGTCCATGGCGCGGTGCGAACAGGAACAACGACAGCACCACTACGACCAAGCCCTGAACTATGCCGAAAGTGAAGAATGTGGCCTCGTATCCATGGGTCGAGATCATCTTTTGAATGGGAACGATCGTGAGAGCCGAACCAATGCCGAAGCCTGCGGCCGTTAGTCCGGCCGCGAAGCCACGACGGTCGGGAAACCATTTGAGTGCATTGCCAATGCAGGTGCCGTAAACGGCGCCCGTGCCCACACCGCCGATGATCTGGGCAATGTACAGCATCGTCAGCGAATCCGCGGAGGAATTGATGATCCAGGCGAGTCCGGTAAGACACCCACCTACAAAGACAATAATCCGCGGCCCGAAACGATCGACGAGGTAGCCCTCGAATGGCACGAGCCAGGTTTCAAACAGCACAAAAAGCGTGAACGCCACCTGGATCGAGGCCAGGTTCCAGCCGTGCTTCTGGCTGATGGGGATGGTGAAAAGCGTCCACCCGTATTGGAGGTTGGCGATCATCACCATGCAGATGATGCCGACAATCAATTGAGTCCAACGGGTCGCTTCGGAGGCCTGCTCCGCAGGCCGGTCGGTATCTGACATCGCAGTCATGGGGGCGCTCCTTCACCCCCTGACCCTCCAAGTGTTGCGCAGCTTCTCTGGGATCGCCATTAGACGGAAGGATGAAGCGAGGCGGGCTGCCGCAAAAGATCTTCCCGCGTGTACGTTTTGGAGGAGGTGACCGCACGCTGCTCCCGCACTGGTTCGACAAAAAATTCAGGGATCGGCCGGAACCCTGACGGGAACATCACCTTGATCCTCCGCGCTGGATAGACCACGATCGCGCTTCTGACCGCTCACACCAGAATGGGCGAGGAAACGCGAATGAACGTCACTCCCGGGGTTGGCCTGGTCGAACGGGCGCGCTTGATTGCGCCGCTGATCGCGCGCGAGGCGGACGAGATCGAGCGGACACGGCGGCTGACGCCGCCCGTCGTCGACGCACTGATCGAGAACGGGCTTTACCGCGCGCTGCTGCCGCAGAGCCTCGGCGGCACTGAAGCCGCGCCCGAAGTTTTCATGCAGATGCTGGAGGAGGTCGCGAAGGCCGACGCGTCGGTTGCCTGGTGTCTCGGCCAGTGCAGCGTCTGTGCCATGATCGCAGCGTCGCTCGACCATGGCACCGCGCACGACATCTTCAACACGCCGCCCGGCGTCCTCGCCTGGGGTGCGGTTGCGCACGAGGCGCACGCGGTCGAGGGCGGCTACCGCGTCACGGCGCGCTGGGATTTTGCCTCCGGCTCGCGGCAGGCGAGCTGGCTGGGCGCGCATGTGCGCATCGTCGGCACCGACGGGGCGCCACGCAGAAATGCCGATGGCTCGCCGGAGGTGCGCACCATCCTGTTTCCGGTCGCAAGCGCGACGCTGCACGACGTCTGGCACGCGATCGGCCTCGCCGGCACCGGGACCGATTCCTATGAGGTCAACGATCTCCTCATCCCCGAGCGCTTCACCGCGTTTCGTGATGTGCCCTCCGCACTTCGCGAAACGGGGCCGCTCTACAAGCTCGGCACCGGCTCGACCTACAGCCTCGGCTTTGCCGCAGTGTCGCTTGGTGTTGCGCGGGCCGCGCTGGATGCGGCGATCGCGCTGGCGCGTGGCAAACATCAGTCGCTCGCGATGAAGGCGATGCGCGACAGCGCCGCCGTGCAAGGCCTGATCGGCCGCACCGAAGGCGACTTGCGTGCGGCGCGCGCGTATCTCTATGCGACGGCGGGCGCAATGTGGCGCGAGCTGACCGCAACCGGCGAATTCAGGGAGCCGCATCGCATGGCCGTACGGCTGGCATCAACCTGGACCATCCAACAGTCCGCCAAGGTGGTCGATGCCGCCTATCACATGGCAGGCGCCTCCGCGGTGTTCCGCAGCAATCCCTTCGAGCGGCGCTTTCGCGATATGCACGCGATCGCCCAGCAAATCCAGGCGCGCGACACGCATTATGAGGATGTCGGCAGGGCAATCCTGTCGGCGGGCTGAGCCTGCGATCCGGCCCTTCTAAGCCCTGCGCGCGCCGGGGAGCAGGCCGCGCCAACCGAGGCCGATGACCAGGGCGAGCATCAGGAGCAGCACTGTGCCGACGGCTAAGCCGACGATACGGTCGCCGCCCGAGCAGACGTCGCGATCGAGGCAGGCGCTCGAAAGCAAGCCCCGTTCCAGCAGGGCGCCAAGCGCCATCACATAAGTGAAAACGCCGAGCGCGAGATAGGCCATCGTCACCAGGGTGCGACGCAGGCGTGACGGCATTGCCGCGTCATCGAGCTCGCGGCGCTCGGTGATGAATTGCGATGACGTCGCCTTGGTGAGATCGCGGATCTGGACGGTGGAGTGCGTCAGGAGATCGTGAACCGCCTGGTTACGGCGCGTGGCCATCATGGTCAGGAAGGAATACCAGCTCAGCAAACTCTTGATGGCGAAGCGCGCGAACGCCTTTCTGAAGCTCAGATTGCCGCCGCCATCATCGACGATGCGCAGGTTGGTCCAGTAGTGCCCGAGCGTGCCGCCCGTGCGCGAGACCAGCACCGGCTCGTAGAACACCAGGATCAGCACGACCGCGATGCCAAGAACGCGCGCCACCGTGTCGCTTTGCAGATTGCTCGCCAGCGCCACGGCGCCGAACAGCAGGGCCATCGCCAGCATCCAGTCGAGCAGGATAGCCTTCAGCCGCCGCGAGAATCGCGCATAGCGCGGGCCGTCCGTCGTGGCTGGGGTAGTGAGGCTCATGAGCGCCGATCCCGTCATCCGATTCGATCATCAGACGCCGGGACTCGCGCAGAGGTTCAATCAGGCCACCAGCGCGGCGTTCTCCTCGCCGGCTGCGTCGACGCCGCGCTGCGCCGCGAGCAGGCTGACGATCTCGGCATTGGGACGGGCCCTGGAGAACAGGAAACCCTGCCCTTCGTGGCAGCCCTCGGCGCGCAGGCAGCTCAGCTCGGCCTCGGTCTCGACACCCTCGGCGGTGATGGTGACTCCTAAGCCTTTGCCGAGACTGACGATCGAGCGGATGATCGCCTGCGATTCGCGGTTGGCGCCGAGGTCGCGCACGAACGACTGATCGATCTTGATCTTGTCGAAGGGGAAGCTGCGCAAGTAGCTGAGGCTGGAATAGCCGGTGCCGAAATCGTCCATGGAGATCCGCACGCCGAGCGCGCGCAAGGCGTGCAGCGTCGCGAGCACCTGGGCGCTCTTCTCCAGCAGCAGCGTCTCGGTGATCTCGAGCTCGAGCCGAAGCGGCGGCAGGCCGGAATGCTTCAGCGCCTCGGTGACGATCGAGAGCAGATTGCCGCTGCGAAATTGCAGCGGCGACAGATTGACGGCGACGCGGACGTCGTCCGGCCAGGTCGCGGCATCCACGCAGGCCCGGCGCAGCATCAAGCCGCCGAGCGGGTTGATCAGTCCGGTGTCCTCGGCAACCGGAATGAACTCGGCCGGCGAGACCATGCCGCGCTCGGCGTGCGGCCAGCGCACCAGCGCCTCGAAGCCGGTGATGCGACCGCTCGAAAGGTCGATCAGCGGCTGATAGAATGGCCGTAGCACGTCGTTCTGGATCGCATCGCGCAGCTCGACCTCGATCTTGCGGCGGCTCTGCGCCCTCGCATGCAGTGCCGCCTCGAAGAACGCGAACGTCCCGCGTGCATCCAGCTTCGCGCGCGACAGCGCCATGTCGGCGCTCTTGAGCAACTTCTCGGACTCATCGCCGTCGCCGGGCGCCATGGCGATGCCGATGGAGGCGCCGATCACCACGGAATGGCCGTCGAGCAGATAGGGATCGGCGATGGCCCCCAGCAGGCGTTTTGCCAGCCCCACCGCATCCTCCGGCCGGGACAGGCCGCCCTGGACGACGACGAATTCGTCCGAATTGAGCCGCGCCAGCGCATCTTCGTCGCGCAGGGTGGAGCGCAGGCGCTTGGCGACGGCGCGCAGCAGCTTGTCGCCGATCGCGTGGCCGAGCGTGTCGTTGACCGCCTTGAAATTGTCGAGGCCCAGCATCAGCACCGCAACCTTCTCGGCGCTGCGGCGCGTATGCAGCAGCACCTCTTCCATCTGCTGACGCAGCAGATTGCGGTTCGGCAGCCCGGTCAGCCCGTCGTGCTGTGCCATGAAGGCAAGGCGCGCCTCGGCGCGCTTGCGTTCGGTGATGTCCATGAGTGCCAGCAGCACCGCTGGCCGATCGGCGTAGGTCAGTTCGCGCGAATAGATCGCCAGATCAATCAGCGCGCCGTCGGCCTTCACATGCTTCCAGGTCCGCGCGGCCTGCTCCTCGCTGCTGCGGCCGCCTGTCCAGGGCAGCTCGCTGTCGAAGGCCTGCAGCGAGCGGATAGTCAACTTCTCGAATTCGGTGCGACTGTGGCCGTAATGCGCGACCGCGGCGTCGTTGACGGCGAGGATGCGCTCGTCGTCCAGCGCGCAGACGATCATCGGCACGGGGTTGCTGTCGAACAGCAGGCGGAACGAGGCCTCGCGCTGCTTCAGCTCGGTGATGTCGACGCGGAGACCGACGACACCGCCGTCATCGGTCAGGCGCTCGTCGATCAGGATGACGCGGCCGTCGGCCAGCTTCTGCTCGTGACGCGCGCCGGGCTGACGGAGCTTTTGAAGCCGCTCGGTGATCCATTCCTCTTCATGACCGGTGGCTTCCGGATAGTCGCCGCGCCCAACGCCGATGCGCAGGGTATCCTCCAGCCGCGCGCCTTGCGCGAACAGGTCGGCGGTCTTGCTGTAGATCTCGGAATATTTCTTGTTCCAGAGAACGTAGCGGCCCTCGGGGTCGAGAAACACGATGCCTTGCGGCAGGAGGTCGATGGCCTGGCGCAGCCGTTCATGCGATTTGCGCGCATCCGCGATCGCAGCTTCGGCTTCCGCACGGCTCTGCACGAGCGCATCTGTCTCGACCGGCGCAGCATGAGGCTTCACGCGCTTGGTCGCGGGCTCGCGCGATCGTCCGGCTGCCCAGGTGAGCGCCGACCGCTTTCGCTTTCTTGCTTTTCGAGATCCCAAACTGAACTTCACTCGTCGCACTCGCGCCTAGCGGTCGCAAGTTGTCCGACAAGTGTCTGAAAAAAAAGTAATCCTGGGCGCGCCGCCCGCCGGGCGCGCCGCGCGGCGTCCCCTCGCGAATTGTACTTTCGTGCCGGATTGAAGAGCGGCTGAGCCTTGCGCGTCGCGATAGACGAATGCGGTAGTCGCTACCGGAAGGAAGGATGACGCAAAAACGCGCGCCCCTATGAATCGATTCCGAATTTTGTCGGTTTTTATACAGGGCATGGCGATCCCTGACGTCATCGCACGAATTTTGATCAATCCAGCTTAGGGTTATTGCGGCGTTAAGAGAGGCCGCCGTCAGCCCCGTCGGGGCTGAATTTTTCGAGGTGAATCCTAATCAGCACCCGGCGACTTGGGCACAACAGCTTTCGCGTTGTGGTCGGACAAAACTGCCGGCACGTCGAACTTGCCGGTCTCGAGATGATCCGACATCTTTCAGCCTGCGGCAGCAACGTGGCTGGCGGATCGTCCGGCGGCGGCGTTTGCAATCGAGAGGTCGAGCGAAACCTGCTCACGGGACCGCGCCATGCGCCTTCAGTTCGGCAATGGCGGCGTCCCGTTCGTCAGAATCCTGCGGGCAATCGCTGGCCACAACACGAAAAAAGCGGGTTGCTTCATCCTTCACCCCCTTCGTCAGCGCAAGCTCTCCACTGTAGAAATTGACCTCGCAGACTTTGTCCTTCTTCTTGGCGGCGTCCGGATCGTCGATGGCAGCAAGGACAGCAGCAGGCGTCATCTGGTCCATGAACAATCTGATGACCGGCGCCGGCCAGACAGTCATGTCGACCTTGGAGCTGGCTTGCGCCAGACGGCTCGGGAGATTGTTCCGCCGACTGACGATATCGAGCCACAACGCCGAATAGGCATCCTCCGGCGCGTTCGCACTTGCCCGGCTAAGATCGGCCAGCGCCTTTTCGGCTGAGCCGGCAAAGAAATATGAACGCCCCCGGACAAGGTAGGCGAGATAGGATCCCGGATCGAGCCGGATGGCCTCATTGTAGTCGGCCATAGCGCGGACGTCATCACGCTTGGCGTGGTAAGCGATGCCTCGAATGATGAAGGCGTTGGCCTCTTTGGGGTCGAGCCGGATCGCCTCACTATAGTCAGCGATGGCGCGGTCATTGTCGCCCTTGTGGCTGAAGGCGTTACCGCGACCGAGGAAGGCGCCGACGCGTTTGGGATCGAGCCGTATCGCCTCGCTGTAATCGGTGATGGCGCGGTCGTTCTCGCCCTTGGCGCGAAACGCCATCCCTCGACCGACGAAGGCCTTGACGTACTTGGGATCGAGCCGGATCGCCTCGTTGTAGTCGGCGACGGCGCGGTCGTTATCACCCTTGTCGTGGTAGGCGCTCCCTCGATTTTGGAAGGCCATGGCGAATGTGGGATCGATACGGATCGCCTCACTATAGTCGGCGATGGCGCGGTCGTTGTCACCCTTGTCGTTGAAGGCGTTACCTCGATTGACGAACGCCTTGACGTACTTGGGATCGAGCCGGATCGCCTCGCTGTAGTCGGCAATGGCGCGGTCGTTATCACCCTTGTCGTGGTAGGCGCTCCCTCGATTTTGGAAGGCCATGGCGGATTTGGGATCAAGACGAATCGCCTCGTTGAAGTCGGCGATGGCCCGGTCGGTATCGTTCTCGTCGCTGAAGGCAATACCTCGACCGACAAAGGTGTTGCCGTGCTTGGGATCGAGCCGGATTGCCTCGCTGTAGTCGGCGATAGCGCGGTCGTTGTCGCCCCTGTCGTGGTAGGCGCTACCTCGATTTTGGAAGGCCGTGGCGAATTTGGAATCGAGTCGGATCGCCTCATTGTAGTCGGCGATGGCGCGGTCGAGGTCGCCCTTGGCGTGGTAGGCGTTACCTCGATTTTGGAAGGCCATGGCGAATTTGGGATCGATGCGGATCGCCTTATTCAAGTCGGCCATGGCGCGGTCGTTGTCACCCTTGGCGTGATAGGCGGCAGCTCGATTGGTGTAGAAGGCCGCCAGATGAGAGCCTTTCCATTGCCCCGAATTGATGCCCTGCGTACAGTCAATGATCGCAGCCTCGGGGTCTTGCGGACTGTCACACTCGCCAGCGGCGTCGGCTGAGTAACTTAAGAACATCGTTGCGGCAAAGAGCGCGCTCCAAAATCTCCAATCCGCGGGGCTCATGCAATGTCCTTGGGTGACCTCTGGTATCCCCGAGTTTGTATCAGTTTTTGTTGTTCCGGTTCACGTTAACCCCGAGGTCTCATTGGTGTATAAGAGGCGCAGCATGAGTCCCTGCCGCCTCGCCCCCCCTCTGCTTCTGCTTATCCTCCTGAACGCCGGCAGCGCACTGGCCCAGGACAAGGGCAGCGTTAACCCAAAACCGCTGCCGCCGCTCGCCAATCCCAACGACCCCAAGATCGGCGCCAAGGAGCTGTTCGCGCGCAAACTGCTGCCTTCGACGGGGCCGGCGCATGTCATCGGCTCCTACGTCAAGGGTTGCATCGGCGGCGCGGCGCAGATGCCGCTCAACGGCGACAACTGGCAGGTGATGCGGCTGTCGCGCAATCGCAACTGGGGCCACCCCGACATGATCGCGCTGATCAAGCGCCTCGCGGCCAAGGCGCACAAGGACGCCGGCTGGCCAGGCATCCTGGTCGGCGACATCGGCCAGCCGCGCGGCGGACCTGCGCTGTCGGGCCATGCCAGCCACCAGATTGGTCTGGATGCCGACATCTGGCTGACGCCGATGCCGGACCATCGCCTCTCGCGCGAGGAGCGCGAGGAGATGTCCGCGGTGATGATGGTGCGCGAGGACCGGCTCGACATCGATCCAAAAGTGTTCACCCCTGGCCACGTGCTGGTGCTGCGCGACGCGGCGCAGGAGCCGGCGGTGCAGCGCATCTTCGTCAATCCCGCGATCAAGAAAGCGCTCTGCCGCGAGGCCAAGGGCGACCGCGCCTGGCTGTCAAAAATCCGACCGTGGTGGGGTCACGACTATCACTTCCACATCCGCATGCGCTGTCCGCCCGGCGCCAGCGAATGCCAGAGCCAGCCGTCACAATCCGAGGACGAAGGCTGCAAGCCGTCCGATCTCGCCTACTGGTTCAGCGACGGCGTGCTGCATCCGAAGGCACCGCCGGAGCCGTCCAAGCCGAAGCCGCCGATGACGCTGGCGCAAATGCCCGCCGCCTGCAAAGCCGTGCTGCGCGCACCGGACGCGAAGCCGTAGCGGGTTCGCAAGCACGCCGCCGCCAAATCCACCGGTGTCGTCCCGGGGCGCGAAGCGAGCCCGGGATGACGAGCACCCCGCGAATGCGCTAGGATCACCACGCCGCCCTGCCGTAAGCAAAGCGGCGTGTCGGGATGCGCGTCCCGTTCTTCAACACGACTGACTGCACGCCCCCGCGTCTTTCGCGCGGCCAACGATGAGATTTGACATGCGCATCCTCGCTTTCCTCGCCGCACTCGCGCTCGGCGCGACCTCCGCCTTGGCTGCCGAAGAGCCGAGCGGCTGCGACAAGTTCAAATGGCCGATCGAGCACGAGCGCGCCGCGCTCACCGCGCCGGACCGCGCCAAGCTCGCCTCAGGCAGCGAGCAGGCGGCCGTGCCGTCATCGGCCATCACGCTGGGCCTCGTCGCGCCGGCGGATGCCAAGCTGCCCTCCCCGCCTGAACGCGCGCCGAAGGACGGCACCTTTGCCGGCTTTGCGAGCTTCAAGACCGCGCCCAAGGCCGGCATCTACACCATCAGCCTGTCGGCAGGCGCCTGGGTCGACGTGGTTCAGGACGGGCATTTCCTCAAGCCCGTGGCCTTCAGCGGCGCGACCGACTGTGACGGCATCCGCAAGACCATGAAATACGAGCTTTCGGCCAAGCCTTTCCTGCTCCAGGTCAGCGGCGCGAAGGAGAATTCGGTCTCGATCGCGATCCTGCCCGCGGAATAGGCGTCATCCGTTAGACAAACGGTAGCCTTTACCGTAAGCCCCAGCCTGCTATGTTTGCGGTGCGATATCCCTGCCGGCCGTAAGCCGTTGCGGGGATTAGCGGAACAGCGCTTCCGTCCATCGCACCCCAACCCATTTCACGCCAGATCTGCGCGTGCGTTTTTGCGCGCGACCTCGCACGGAGCGCTATCCATGTTTCGTTTTGCCGGACTTTTCACCGCCTTCGTCATCCTCGCGGGTGCGAGCCTCTCGCCTGCCGTCGCCGAGGACAAGACGATCACCGTCTTTGCCGCCGCCTCGATGAAGAACGCGCTCGACGAGGTCGACGCGGCCTATACCGCCAAGACCGGCGTCAAGTTTTCGGTGAGCTATGCCGCGAGCTCGGTTTTGGCAAAACAGATCGAGCAGGGCGCGCCGGCTGACGTGTTCGTCTCCGCCGATACCGACTGGATGGACTACGCGATCTCCAAAAAGACCATCAACGAGCCCACCCGCGTCAACCTGCTCGGCAACAGCATCGTGCTGATCGCGCCGAAGGATTCCAAAATCGACAACGTCACGATCGCCCAGGGTTTTGACCTCGCCAAGCTCGCCGGCGACGGCAAGATCGCGACCGGCGACGTGAAGTCGGTGCCGGTCGGCAAATACGCCAAGGCCGCGCTGGAGAAGCTCGGTGCATGGCAGGCCGCCGAACCGAAATTCGCCATGGCCGAGAGCGTGCGTGCCGCGTTGACGCTGGTGGCGCGTGGTGAGGCCGCACTTGGTATCGTCTATTCGACCGACGCCAAGGTCGAGCCCGGCGTCAAGATCGTCGGCACCTTCCCGGCCGACTCGCATCCCGCGATCATCTATCCGGTCGCGGCGACCACGACCGCGAAGGGCGAAACCTCTGACTATCTCGCCTTCCTGCGCTCGACGACGGCCAAGACCATCCTCGAGAAGTACGGCTTCAAGTTCCTGATCAGCCCCACAACTTAATGCCTGCAACTTGATGCTTGCGACTTGATGTCCGCGATCACATCGGCCGAATGGACCGCGATCCTGCTTTCGCTGAGGGTCGCGGTCATCGCAACGCTGGTCGCGACGCCGTTCGGCATCGCGCTGGCGTGGCTGCTCGCGCGGCGTGACTTCTGGGGCAAATCGCTGCTCGACGCGCTGGTGCATCTGCCCCTGGTGCTGCCGCCGGTCGTCACCGGCTATCTGCTGCTGCTGACGTTCGGCCGGCGCGGCCTCATCGGCGGCTTCCTTGCGGATTATCTCGGCATCGTCTTCGCGTTTCGCTGGACCGGCGCCGCGCTCGCCTGCGGCGTGATGTCGTTTCCGCTGCTGGTGCGACCGATCCGGCTCTCGATCGAGGCGGTCGACCGCAGGCTCGAGCAGGCCTCGGAGACGCTGGGTGCCGCGCCCTGGAAGGTCTTCTTCACGGTGACGCTGCCTCTTGCTTTGCCTGGTGTCCTTGCCGGCATGGTACTCGGCTTTGCCAAGGCGATCGGCGAGTTCGGCGCCACTATCACCTTCGTCTCCAACATTCCCGGCGAGACGCAGACGATCTCGTCGGCCATCTATTCGCTGATCCAGACGCCGGACGGCGATGCGGCAGCCGGTCGGCTCGTGATCATCTCGATCGTGCTCGCGCTCGGTGCGCTGATCGGGGCCGAATGGTTCGCGCGGCGGGCGACCGCACGGCTGCACGGGAACTGACCATGCTGCGCGTCGACGTCGAGAAACAGCTCGGTGAGTTCTCGCTTCAAGCATCCTTCGCCAGCGAAGGCCGCGTCACCGGCCTGTTCGGCGCCTCGGGCTCCGGCAAGACCACGCTGGTCAACATGATCGCGGGCCTGTTGCGGCCCGATCGCGGCACCATCGTCATCGATGGTGAGACGGTCGACGACACCGCGGCCGGAATCCACGTGCCGGCCTATCGCCGGCGCATCGGCTATGTCTTCCAGGATGCGCGGCTGTTTCCGCATCTGAACGTCGCGCAGAACCTCGACTATGGCCGGCGGATGAACCACCTCGCGCATGATCCTGCGCAACAGGCACGCATCGTCGATCTGCTCGACATCGGAGCCCTGCTCGACCGGCGTCCCGGAAAACTCTCCGGTGGCGAGCGCCAGCGCGTCGCGCTCGGCCGCGCGCTGTTGTCCAAGCCGCGGCTGCTGCTGCTGGATGAGCCACTTGGCGCACTGGACGAAGGCCGCAAGCTCGAGATCCTGCCCTACCTCGTGCGGCTGCGCGACGAGGCCAACGTGCCCATGGTCTATGTCAGCCACGACGCAGCCGAGCTGCGCCAGCTCGCCACGCAAATCGTGATGCTGCGCCAGGGCCGCGTGACGTCGTTCGGCGGGGTGAAGGTCCTGACGTGAGGGGGAAAAGCAGTGCTGGCTAGACGCACACACTGGCGCAACACTCTCCACTGTCGTCCCCGCGCAGGCGGGGACCCATAACCACAGGATTTTGCAGCCAACGAAGGTTGTAACCCCGAGTCATCGCCAAACCTGATCCTGTGGTTATGGGTCCCGGGCTCGCGCTTCGCGCGCCCCGGGACGACAGTTGAGAGGGACGCGACTTCATCGCGTCATCTCGAGATCGCGACTTGCCTACCATCCACGCTCCACGTTGCGCACGTCGCCGGTGTTGGCGTCGACATAGACCTCCATCCAGCGACCGGTACGGTCGCGGCCCTGGATTTGCCATTCGTCGCCGAGGAACTCGGTGTTCGAGACGGTCCTGATGCCAAGGTTGGTCGCGATGCCGAGCGCGACCTCCATCGAGACCTGGTCGCCGGAATCAAAGGCCAAGGCAGGCGCCGACGCGCCAAGCGCAAGGACCGTGACGATCGGGATGATGAACTTCCGCATGGAACCACTCCTGTTAAGTTGCCACGCGGCTAACAAGGGGCACCGGCGAGCGTTCCGTGTTCCGATCACGATGCGGTGCGCGAATGTTCGGCAAGTCGCGGCGAATTGGTGCCGGTTCCGCACGCCATCACGCTCTTCATCGTCGTCCTGGCGAAAGCCAGGACCCATTAACCAAGGGAGAAGTCGTAGCGGGAGATGGTAACCCTCAGTCTTCGCAAAAACTCCCGACGGTGGTTATGGGTCCTGGCTTTCGCCAGGACGACACCGGAGAAGCACGTCGGCATCACGCGCCGATAGGCGCTAAATCCCTGCCACCGAAATCCACAGATCCGCGAGCTTGCGGCGCAGCGCCTTCATCCGCGTCTGCGGCTCGGGCTTGTCCTCGTCCTCCGGCAGGCGCAGGCCGACCACATTGACGCGGCCGCCGGAGATGCTGCGGGCGACCAGCACGATCTCGTCGAGCGCGAGCTCGGCGCCTTCCTTTGGCGCCCGGTCGAGATGGACGTCGAAATAATCGGCGAGTGTCAGCTTGCCCTCGTCCTCGCTCACCTTGACGCCGTAGATCTCGGCGAGCTCAGCCAGCGTATGCTCGCCGGAGACCATGAAGTCGCCAAGCAGATGCGGGTCGGGCGCGGTGCTCGGCTGCATGTCGACGAAGAAACGGTCGAGCGACTCGGCCTTTTCCGGTGGCGCCAGCAGGTAGATGTAGTCGCCGGGCGCGATCGGGTCGGCTTCCATGGGCGTCAAAATGTTCTCGTTGCGGATGACGAGCGTCGGCTTCGACCAGGACGGGATCAGGCCGCGGCGGAAATACAGGCTCTTGGGCCGCACGGCATAGCCGACGAGCTGCTGCTCCAGCTGCCCGGGCAGGTCCAATTCCACACGGCGCGGGCCGCGTTCGCTGCGCGGCAGCGCGACATGCAGCTTGCGCGCCGCCGGCGCCAGCGTCCAGCCTTGCAACAGCAGCGAGATGATGACGACCACGAAGGCGACGTCGAAATAGAGATAGGCTTTTGACAGCCCGACCAGCATCGGGATCGACGCCAGGAAGATCGCGACCGCACCGCGTAAGCCCGTCCAGGCGATGAAGACCTTTTCCCGCCAGTTGAAGCGGAACGGTGCAAGGCACAGGAACACCGCGAGCGGCCGCGCAATCAGCATCAGGACGAGCGCAACGCCGATCGCGGGCACGGCGCTGGAGCCGAGCCGCTGCGGCGAGACGAGCAGGCCGAGCAGCACGAACATCACGATCTGTGCGAGCCAGGTCGCGGCGTCCAGGAACGTCACCACGGAATTATGTGCACGGGTCGGCCGGTTGCCGATGATGATGCCGGCGAGATAGACCGCGAGGAACCCCGAGGCGTGCATGATCTGCGAGCCGCCGAAGATGACGAGCGCCGCCGTCGTCACGAACGGCGCATGCAGGCCCTGCGGCAGCGCCACCTGATTGAGCGCGATCACCACCAGCCGCCCGCCGATCACGCCGACGATCGCGCCCAGAACGGCCTCTTGGATGAACTCCATGAAGACGTGGCCCGGCGAGCTCGACCCCAGCGAGATGTATTCGACCAGCATGAGGGTGAGGAAGATCGCGAAGGGATCGTTGGTGCCGGATTCCGCCTCCAGCGTCGCGCCGACCCGCGGACGCAGGCGCAGGCCCTGCGTATGCACCAGCAGGAACACCGCAGCAGCATCGGTCGAAGCGACGACGGCGCCGACCAGCAGCGACTCTGTCCAGTTGAGATCGAGCGCGTATTTTGCGAACGGCGCGGTGATCAGCGCGGTCAGCAGTACGCCGACGGTCGCGAGCACCACGGACGGGGCCAACACCGTGCGGATGCTCTGGAAGCGCGTGCGCAGGCCGCCGTCGAACAGGATCAGGGCCAGCGCCACCGAGCCGACCAGATAGGTCGTCCGCACGTCGTTGAACTGGAGCTGCCCGGGGCCGGAATCGCCGGCCAGCATGCCGATACCAAGGAAGACCAGCAGCAGGGGCGCCCCGAAGCGCAACGCGAGCAAGCTCGACAGGATGCCCGCCATCACCAAAACGGCGCCGAGCAGGATCGCGATGCTGACCGAGTCGAGGGACGCCATGTGGTGCTGCTGGTCACTCCAAAAAGCTGACGAGATTCAGGTTGAGGAGCCACCGGCCTCGCACTCCCTCGCCCCGCTCGCGGGGAGAGGGTGGGGTGAGGGGGAGTCTCCGCAAGGACGGTGACGGATGGACTCGCGGAAGCTCCCCCTCACCCGGATCGCATCTTGCGATGCGATCCGACCTCTCCCCGCAAGCGGGGCGAGGTGAAAGCCAGAAATCATCCTGCACTGCATCCTTATCGTCGCCACACTTGCCCGCCAACCCATTTCTGCCACTCGCGGCAATCTGCCCTTAATTTTGCGGCCTTAACTCATGTGACCTGCCGGTATATCGATGGTCCGGCCGCGCCCTTTGTGGGATTCTGCCGCTGCCTCGAATCAAATCCTCTCGATCTGCCTCCAACGAACCCGCGCGATAGACACAGACCTCAAAGAGACACAGACCTCAAAGAGACATGGACCTCAAAGACCTCATGGAGTTCTTGCAGACGACGGCGCGCAGCGTCGGCGCCGAGATCACCTCGCCCTGGTTCTACCTGCAATTCGGCCTGGTGCTGGGAGCGGCCGGCATCGCCTGGGCCTCCGAGGCCGCCATCCGCAACCGCATCGACATGACGTCGCTCGCGATGCGCTGGCCGCTGCCGCTGCGCCACTTCATTCGCGTGCTGGTCGGCAGCACCTCGACGGCGGTCTTCACCTTCCTGGTCATCGTCGAGCGCTTCGTGATGTACCACTCGACCTGGCCGAGCCGCAGCTATCTCCTGATGGTCGCTGCAAAGCTCGGCCTCGCCTGGCTCGTGATACGGCTTGTGACCTCGGTGTTGCGCAACGCCTTCATCGTCAAGCTGGTGTCGGTCGCGGCGTGGTTCGTCGCGGCCCTTTCCATCATCGGCCAGTTGGACGCGACGGTCGATCTGCTCGATTCCTTCGGGATCGTGCTCGGTGGATTGCGACTGACGCCGCTTTTGTTGATCAAGGCCGGCGCGCTCCTGATCATCGCGCTCTGGCTCACGAACATCGCCAGCAATTTCGCCGAGAGCCGGATCAACTCAACGGCCGACCTGACGCCGTCCGTGCAGGTGCTGCTGATCAAGATCATCCGCATCGGGCTGTTGTCGGTAGCGATCATCATCGCGCTCGACGCCGTCGGCATCAACCTGTCGGCGCTCGCGGTATTCTCGGGCGCGGTCGGCGTCGGTATCGGTATCGGCCTTCAGAAGATCGTCGCGAACTTCATCTCCGGCATCATCCTGCTCGCGGACAAGTCGGTGAAGCCAGGCGACCTCGTCACCATCGGTGACAATACCGGCCGCATCAGCGCGATGAAGACCCGCTATATTTCAGTTGCCGCCGGCGACGGCCGCGAATTCCTGGTGCCGAACGAGGATCTGGTGACGCAGAAGGTCGTCAACTGGACCTACACCGACAAGAACACGCTGGTGAAGATCGCTTTCGGCACCAATTACGACGCCGATCCGCGGCTCGTCTGCAAGCTCGCCGCCGAAACCGCTACCGCCCATCCGCGCGCGCAAAAGGGCAAGCCACCGAACTGCATCCTGACCGAATTCGCGGAGGCCGGGATGAAGTTCTCGCTGACCTTCTGGATCGCGGACCCCGACGGCATGGACAACGTCAAGAGCGACGTGATGCTGGCGCTGTGGGACGCCTTCAAGCGCGAGGGCATCCGGGTTCCCTACCCTGTGCGGGAAATCCGGGTCCGCGGCGGCGCGCTGCCGGTCGAAACCACCGTAGAAGTCCCGAGTTGAGCCCGCTTTTGGCCGCGAGGCCGCCAAGCTTGGCTTGCATGAAGGCCAGCGATCATTAAATTAGGACCAGAAATCAAACGCTTCCGCCGAAAAGAATACCTTTCATGAGCTACGTCGAAGCCACCGACACTTCCTTGCGCAAAACCGGACAGATCAAGCTGCATGGCGCGAATGCGTTCGCCGGCATGCGCAAGGCAGGCGCGCTGGTGGCCAAGTGTCTCGATGAACTCACCGACATCGTCGGCCCGGGCGTCCCAACCTCGCGCATCGACGAGTTCGTCCGCGAGTTCGCCTTCAGCCATGGCGCCTATCCGGCGACGCTGATGTATCGCGGCTATCGTTACTCGACCTGCACCTCGCTCAATCACGTGGTCTGCCACGGCATGCCCGGGGACCGGCCGCTGAAGGAAGGCGACATCGTCAACATCGACGTCACCTTCATCGTCGACGGCTGGTATGGCGACTCCAGCCGGATGTATGCGATCGGCCCGATCGCGCGCAAGGCCGAGCGGCTGATCGAAGTGACCTATGAGGCGATGATGCGCGGCATCGCTGCCGTAAAGCCCGGCGCCACCACCGGCGACATCGGCCACGCCATCCAGAGCTTCGTCGAGCCACAGGGCATGAGCGTGGTGCGCGATTTCTGCGGCCATGGTCTCGGCCGCATGTTCCACGACGAGCCGAACATCATCCATATCGGCCGGCCCGGCGAAGGCGTGCAGCTCAAGCCCGGCATGTTCTTCACCATCGAGCCGATGATCAATCTCGGCAAGCCGCATGTGAAGATCCTCTCCGACGGCTGGACCGCAGTGACCCGCGACCGCTCGCTGTCGGCGCAGTTCGAGCACTCCGTTGGCGTCACCGCCACCGGTGTCGAGATTTTCACGCTGTCCGAGCGGCACGGCGAGAAGCAGATCGGCTGACCTGTCGCGACCGCTTCCATCGCGCCACCTATCATCGGCGGAATGACGACGGCGGCCGCTTGTACGTCGCCGCAAAAGCATCGTTGAAGCGCCGAACGCTGCCGAAGCCGGCCGCAAACGCAATCTCCGCCAAATTCATGTCGGTCTGATCGATCAGGCGCTTGGCTTCCTGCACGCGGCGCGTTGCTGCAATCTCGCTTGGGCTCGCGCCGGCATGACGCATGAACAGGCGCAGAAGATGGCGCGGCCCGACGCCAAGGGCTTCCGCAAGCTGCGTCATCGACGCCCCATCGAGAAAGCCGTCATTGATCAGGCGCATCCCGCGCGCAACGGTGGTGGCGGTTCCCATCCAGGCCGGCGAGCCGGGCGCCGTTTCCGGCCGGCAGCGCAGGCACGGACGAAAGCCGGCCCGCTCGGCGGCGGCGGCGGTCGCATAGAAGGTGACGTTCTTGGAGCGCGCCGGACGAACCGGGCAGACCGGCCGGCAGTAGATGCGCGTCGAACGAACGCCGGAAAAGAACAGGCCGTCGAAGGCGCGGGCGCGCGCCAGCCGTGCCCGATCGCAGGTCTCCCAGTCGAGATGAGGTGGCAGCGTTTGCCGCTGCGCCAACGTCTTCGCCATGGTGCAATCATAGTTTCGACAGAGCTCGCCGAGTAGCTGAAATCGGACTCGATCGGGCGATGAGGTCCGAATTCAGCCAGCCTGCACTGCGGCTTCGGGATCATGGTGCCGACAGATCCCGGAGCAGACCGCATGAACACGCAGGCGCAACAAACAACGTCAGGACAGACCACACTCGCGTTCGAGATCGGGCTCCTGCTGCTTCTCTCCCTGATCTGGGGCAGCTCGTTCACGCTGATCAAGGTCGCGATCCCCGGGATTCCGCCATTCACGATGGTTGCCGCGCGCGTGACGATCGCGGCCATCCTTCTGGTCCTGATCGCTCGCGCGCAGGGGCACGCCCTTCCCAGCCAGGGATCGGTGTGGGCGGCTTTCGTCGTGCAAGGGCTGCTGCAAAGCGCAGCTCCCTTCACCCTGATCAGTTGGGGCGAGATGCATATCGCGAGCGGCCTTGCCGGCGTGCTCAATGCGACCCCGCCGATGTTCGTGCTGGCGATCGCACTGATGACGGGGCGCGGGCGACAGGCGATCAGCGGCCAGAAGATCATCGGCGCCGGTCTCGGCCTTGCGGGCGTCACCGTGACGATGGGCATCGATGCGCTGTCCGGGTTCGGCACCGCGGCGCCGCTGGCCCAGATGGCCGTGCTCGGCGCGAGCCTCTGCTACGCGCTCGCGCCGCTATGGGGCCAGCGGTTCTCGAACCTTCCCGCAATCGTCACGGCAGCCGGGGCCATGAGCTGCGCCGCAATCCTGATGCTGCCCGCGGCCGCGATCCTTGAACGACCCTGGACGCTGGCGCCGCCACCGGCGCAGGCGATCGTCGCGGTGATCGTGCTCGCGGTCGTCTGCACGGCCTTGGCGATGGTGATCTATTTCCACCTGATCCACACAATCGGCCCGCTCGGCACGACCAGCGGAAGTTACCTGCGCGCAGGCTTCGCGGTGGCGCTTGGCACCGCATGGCTCGGCGAGCGCTTTACCTGGTCCATTGTTGCCGCAATGGCGCTCATTCTCGCCGGCGTGGTTGCCGTCACGGTGCCCCTGCCGGCGCGAAACGCTAAGAAACCTCCGGGCTGATTATCGCCATCTTCAAAGCCTGATCTTGCCATTCCGTTCGCCGATGACGATCTGTCGCCAGAGCAACAGGAGAGATTTGGTGAGCACGTCGACGCGCCGCGGCTTTCTCGGATTTGTATCGGCCAGTGCCGCCGGCCTGCTGCAAACCCCCGCTCAGGCGGCGTCCGAGCCCGCCGCGGCCTCGGATGAGCCCACCTGCATCCTGACCCCGCAGGCAGAGGAAGGGCCGTTCTACGCCGATCCAAAGCTCCTGCGCACGGACATCACCGAGGGTAAGCAAGGCATTCCCCTCACGCTGCGGCTGCGTGTGATCGAGGCCGGGCCCTGCACGGCGATCAGGGGCGCGAGGGTCGACATCTGGCACTGCGACGCAAGGGGCCTCTATTCGGCGTTTCCGGGCCAGAGCGATAGCCACAACGTCGACGCGACCGGCCAAACGTTCTTGCGCGGCACTCAAGCGACTGACTACGCCGGCTGGGTCACGTTCAACACGATCTATCCCGGCTGGTATGACGGCCGTACCACGCATATCCATTTCAAGGTTTTCCTCGACCAGAAGAACGTGCTGACCGGACAGACCTACCTGCCCGATGCGCTGAACGAGTTCATCTACACCAACGTTCCCGCCTACAAGGACCGCGCGCGGCAACGCACGATCATCAACGTCAACGACATGGTGATCGAGCGCTCCGACCCCGAGCATCGCGCCTTCTGCGCAGTGAAGGAGGAGCGAGACCGTTACGTGGCGAGCTTGATGCTCGGCGTCGACCGCCGCGTTGACGCGACGGTCGGGCGCGCCGGCCCGCCACCGCCGCCACCCGGTTCGCGCGGCGGACCTCCGCCGGGACCGCCGCCCGCGGGCGGGCCGATGTTCGGCCGTCAGATCAAGGACCGGCTTGCCGCGCTGGTGCCGGGACTGAAGCAAGGCCGCTGAATCTGAGCGCATCTGGCTTCTCGGCGATTACGAACACCGCGAGGCACAGGGCTCCCATGACGAACGTGACCACGTTCAGCACGTCCTTCATGGGAGACCCCGATGCATTTCCCGCTTCGCGGGACCGCAATGGTCTCAACGCTCCAGCCATTCGGGCTTGCTTGAGCCGCGCGGCACAAGCACCGTCCGGAAGGAGCCGGGTGTCTTCGACAAGACCACCTGGTCGGTCATCCCCTGATAGGTTCCCAGCGGCGTCTCCGCCGTGAACAGATCCGGAGGAACGTTCGCGTGCTCGTCGGAAGATCCGGCAGTCGCCTTGGCGTACGCCTTGTCGAATATGCCAAGTGAAAACAGCCACAGCACGGTTCGCGTCAGGGAAACAGTGACCCGGTAGCTGCCGCCTTCGACGGCTCGTCGGCGCAGTGCCGCGAGGACGCCGACTGTGCCGAGCCAGCCCACGACATTATCGACGATGGGGATGATGGGCGGCGATTTGGGTTGTGCGAGCGTGCCTTCGATGGCGAACAGGCCCGTAACAGCTGCACCGATTTCATCGAAGCCGGGACGATCCTTCCACGGGCCCTTGTCGCCGTGGAGCAGGACCTGGGCATGAATCAGGCCAGGCTTCTGCGCGGCGAGCGTTTCGGCATCGAGGCCATGGTGCTCAAGATAGCCGGGGCGCTTGTTGGCAAAGAAGATGTCGGCATCCTTCAGCAACTCATCGAATTTCGCGCGATCTTCCTTGGATTGATCCAGAATGGTTTGTCGCATCCCGACTTGCACGTCCCACGCAAAGGCCTCGATCTCGCTGTCGCCAGGCCGCCAGATGTTGAGGACATCGGCGCCGTATTGGGCGAGATCTCTGCCTATGGCAGCTCCGGCGATCACATGCCCCATTCCGAAGGCGCGAATGCCATCAAGCGGGCTCTTTCCATCCTTCGTGAAGGGGATCGGTTCGGAATCGCCGATCTTCTCAACGCTGATCAGCGGCATTCGGGAAAGCACGTCCGTGTACTGGGGCTCCTTCCGGAATTCCTCGAAGCTGCGCACCTTCGCAAAGACGGTCCCGGTCTCTGCGCCGGCGTTCTCCAGATCATCCGCCCGCCACCCGCGAATGGCCTGTTGCACGGCTTCACTGCTTACGCTGCACTTGAGCAGATCGAGCGCGCGGGCGTTCAGCTTGGGATAGATGTTCAGGGCCACGATGTGGCGCCCGTCCTTCGTTTCGCGAAACAGCGGGATTGCGAAGAACGGGTTGAGCGGATCTTCGCCCATTGCAGGGCGACGTCCATTGATGGTTTCCCACTTCAGGTCGAAAAAGCCCGAGAAACGCTTGAGCGCCTTGCGGACATCCACCGCAATGTCCTGTCCTTCGCCCGTGCGGGATTGCCAAACCGCCGCGGCGGCCGTCGCTTTGGCAGCAAGGGCGATCGCAGCGATCGTGCCAAACCGAAACGGGCTCGGAATGATCGGGTCGCGGCCGTAGAAAGTGAGTTTGCCGCCGCTGTCTGCGGCCGATAATCCAACGTCCTTCAGGACGTCATTGACTGAGCCGTGAAGGTCGAAATCGGAGCTGGTCGCCGGCTTGGCGAGCTTCGATACAATGGTCTCGGTGAGCAGATCCGGCTTGAGCTCTTCTGCCGCCTGGATGGTCGTCGCGATATTCATTTGCAAGTTCCTTTTCGGTTGGAGGATGTGGGTATCCTCTTTGCTGTCGCAGTTGCCCTGTCCCGCAGCGCCTTGGCTGGCCTCGCTCCATGATGATCGTCATTCAATTATTTGACCCACGTGTGCCTTCGTCGCGAGTAAAGCCCGGCAAATCGCGCCAAATTGCTGCGAAGGAGAAGCGCGGAAGCACGCACGTCGGGTCAGACAAGACGAACCGATCCGCCGCGGCGAGCCGTCCTGCAATTGATGGTTGCAAAATCGCGGTTCCGCGGCGATGCTGCGCGCGCGATGCCCGCCAAGTCGAGCGATCCAAAGCCCGAACCGTCAGATTCGCCGCACTACCACGGCCATCGCGAGCGGCTGCGCGAGCGTTTTTACAGCGCCGGTGCGGATGCGCTGAGCGACTATGAACTGCTGGAGATGGCGCTATTTCCTGCGCTGCCGCGGCGGGACACAAAACCGCTTGCGAAGACGCTGATCAAGACCTTTGGCTCGTTCGCCGAGGTCATCCACGCGCCGGTGGCGCGGCTGCGCGAGGTCGAGGGCGTGGGCGAGGCCGCGATCAACCAGCTCAAGCTGATTGCGGCAGCGGCAAGTCGCGTGACCAAAGGCGAGGTCAAGAGCCGCAACGCGCTGTCGTCCTGGAACGAGGTGATCGACTATTGCCGCTCGAGCATGGCGTTCGCCGACAAGGAGCAGTTTCGGCTGCTATTCCTCGACAAGCGCAACCAGCTCATTGCGGATGAGGTGCAGCAGACTGGCACCGTCGACCACACCCCGGTCTATCCGCGCGAGGTCATCAAGCGCGCGCTCGAATTATCGGCGACCGCGTTGATCCTGGTGCACAACCACCCGAGCGGCGACCCGACGCCCTCGCAGGCCGACATCCAGATGACGAAAGCGATCATCGACATCGCCAAGCCGATGGGAATCGCCGTGCATGACCACATCATCGTCGGAAAGAATGGCCATGCGAGCCTGAAGGGGATGCGGCTGATCTGAGGAGCTGTTGACGCGATCCTAATGCGCCAGTGCGCCGCGTTGCTCCCATGGTCCGGGATTGAGCACCGCGCCGTTGATCTTGCCGGCGGCGTCTCTGACGAAGGCGATCCTCGTATGATCGCCGCTCTCGACCTGGAATTCGTCCTTCGCGCGGGCCGCCACCGGCACAGTCTCGCCCCTGTCGAAATCAAGGATCGACCAGCTGCCTGTTGCTTTCACGACGAGCTTGCCGTCCGCAACGCTCGTTTGAAGCTGCACACTGCGCAGCGGGACCGCCTCGCGGGCAAAGGCGACAAACAGCGGATCGTTCTGCCCCTGCCTGACGATTCTGAGCTTGATGGTCGTGTTGACCGGACCTGCAATCCGGCCAAGCGCCGCTTCCAGCGTCAGCCCCCTCGTCGACGTGTCGCCGATCGCCGTGATGAGATCACCCGCCATGACGCCAGCCCTCGCGGCAGGACCTGCGTCGACCGGTTTGATCACTCTCAGGCCGCCGGTCTCAGCGACAACGGACTCAAGGCCGGTCCAGCCGATACCGTCGGCGACCAGGATCTGTCTGTCCAGCGAACTTGAGGACCCTCCGAAAACGTAGCGTCCGACATATTCGGTGAGAGCGGTAGCGCTCAATGGCGCCGGCGCTATCGGCGCGGGGACTTCAGGAACTTTCAACGCCGCATAAGGCAGGCGACGGATCGCGTTGAAAAAGAAACCGTTGTCCCTGTACTGCACCCGCTGCATCATCATGATAAGGATCAGCTTTTGAACCGGGTCGACCGAGAAAAACGTGCCCCAGCTTCCCTGCCAGTTGAAGCTGCCGACCGCGCCGGGGATAAAGCTGAAATCCGGGTTGGTGCGAATGGCAAAGCCGAGCCCCCAACCCGTTCCATAGGCCGGTCCGGCTTCGTGTCCGGCGAAGTGGATGTCGGATGGCATCGAATTCGTCATCATCAGCCGGACCGTTTCCGGTGCCAAAATTCGCGCGCCGTCAAGCTCGCCGCCGTTGAGCAGCATCTGGCAGAAGCGCAGGAAGTCGGGGACCGTCGAAACGATTCCTCCGCCGCCGGAAAAGAACGTTTGCGGCTTGCCGACATCGCCATCAGAAAGCGGCGGGGGTTGCGCGCCCGGCACAGCGACGAGACGGTTGAGTTTGTCCTCCGGCACAGAGAAGCCGGTGTCGACCATGCGGAGCGGCGCGAATAGGCGGGTTTGCAGAAACTGGTCGAAAGTCTGGCCCGACGCGACCTCAATGACGCGACCGAGAACATCGTAACCCAGCGAATATTCCCAGACTTCGCCCGGCTGATGCAGCAGTGGCAGGCTGCCAAGACCGGCGACGAAAGGAGCGATCGGCTTGTCGCGCCGGAAGGGTGCTCGCGCGCCGTAAAGCAGATGTACCGCCGCATTGCCAAATCCGGCATCGGCGAAATCCCCCATGCCATAGACGAGACCGGACGTATTGCGCAGCAGGTCGCGGATGGTCATCGCGCGCTTCGCCGGTTCAAAGTCCTGCCGCGCAAGATCCATCATGATCGGATCCCCGGTGGCCGGATCCTTCTTGACGACCCGCATCATACCCGTGAGCTCCGGCAAATATTGCGCCACGGGGGCGTCAAGTTCGAGCTTGCCGTCATCGACCAAGATCATGGTGGCGACGCTGGTGATCTGTTTCGACATCGAGCCGATGCGAAAGATCGAATCCGGCCGCATCGGAATTTTCTTGTCGTGGTCCGCAAAGCCGATGGGCTGCAAATAAGCGAGTTTGCCGCCGCGGGCGACCGCCACGACAAAACCGGAGGGATCGCCGTTTTTGGTCTGCGCCTCGAACCAGGAGGTCATGCGCGCCAGTCGCCGCGCCGAAAAGCCTGTCAAGTTGGGATCGCCGACGGTCTGCAAATCGTCAGCAAGCGCCGCACCCGCTAGACAGAGTGCGAGCGCGGCCGTGCATGATGCCTGGATGATTTTCATTGGGGACCTCAGCGAGACAAAGCCTCGCTGAATCTGCCCCATATTCGTGGTTCCCTCTCGCCAAATCCTGAAATTCGACTGGTCAGATTCTCAGATCGGCTTGGCAATTCCCGAACTGGCGCTCGTTTTCGGCGGCCTCGATGTATTGCTAGCCATGGCCAGCTGCCGGAATTCGGTCGGGGTCAGGCCGGTGGCGGCCTTGAAGGCGCGGTTGAATGTCCCAATCGACTGGAATCCGGTGTCCATGGCGATCGTCAAGACCGGCACTTCCTTCTGCTCGGGGTCGCCCAAGGCCACCTTGGCCTCCTCGATCCGGTAACGGTTGAGGAACGCATTGAAGTTGCGATGACCGAGCCCCTCATTGATCAGTTGCCGCAGCCGGTATTCCGGCACAGCGAGTTCGGCGGACAGCGCGCCGATGGTCAGCGCCTCGCGCCGATAGGCCCTTTCGACCACCATCAGCTTCTCCAGCCGGCGCAACAAGGCCGGCTCGATCACGGGCCTGTTTTGCGCTTCTGATACTTGGGCAGGTACGGCGCCGATGATTTCAGCCGCCGTGCGCAACCTGGCGCCTTCGGGCCCGCCGGCGGCCCGCAAGAGATTCCATGCGGCAAGGCTTGCCAGGGTGCAAACGCCGAAGGCGCCGGCAACACTCGCGATCGATGACCCGGAAGCCAGTTCCGTCGGAGAAACATTCAGGAACGACATGATGGCGATATAGGCGGACGTTCCGATCAGGACGGCCAGCCGCAGCCGCCGTCGTCCTTCCACCATGTCCGCCCGCCAGGTCGCGAGCGTCTGCACGACGGCCAGTAGACCCAGGCCAACAGAGGCAAGCAGCACCGCGCGGTCGAGCCCCTGTCCGGGCACGGGCCAATCGACGATCCCGCCGGCGACCAGCAGTTCAGTACCGGCCATCGCTGCCCACAAGGCGCCGTGCCAATTCCGGAGTACGAAGTCGTCATCGAACGCCGCCCGCGCCCATAGCCAGAAGATCACCGGGCCACCGGAGGCCAGCGCGAGCAGAATCAAGCTCCACAATTGCCACACCCTCGGGAAAGTCGGCGCCGAACGGATCACGGACGCCGCGGCGGCGACCGCCAGCGCGGCACCGAGGCACGCGACCACGCCGTCACGGCGATCCCGCAGCGCCACGGCCGCGAGCAGCAAGAACAACCCGACCGCCGCGCCGCGCAGACCGAGATCGATAGACAAGAGTCCGCTGCCGTCCACGATCGGGATCACTCCGGATGGTTTGTTCGATGCATCGCCATACGCCGTGCCCAATTCCCGGACGACAATTACCTGACATGTTGCACATGAGCGTTCGATCCGCCAACCGGTCGATCGCGTTGCGCCCATTCTCGTGCGCAAAATGCCGACTCGCGATCTACTCGGACATCCTCATTTCCGCTGTTTCAAGAAGCCGGGTCATGCAGAGCCGATGATGGCCTATCCCATGCGCTGCTACAAATGAAATTGCTTCCGCTACTGGCCCATCTCGGAGCTTGCTCGATGAGCTTCGAGTGTCTGCTGTTGGGCCAGAGGCGACTTGCTTTGGTGACCGCAAGTGATCAAAAAACTGCTTTGCGAGAGCGTCCGTGAGGCAACGTGATGATCACAAAAACGATCACCGCATACAGTCCCCTATCAACGTCCCCCGCTCTGGTTGCGTTTACGAAAACTATCGTCTGATCCCTGGTTTCATGCACAACCATCCCTCCGGCGATCCCTCGCCCTCGCAGGCCGACATCCAGATGACCAAGGCGATCATCGAGATCGCAAAGCCGCTGGGGATTGCGGTGCACGACCATATCATCGTAGGCAAAGGCGGGCATGCGAGCCTGCGCGGCTTGCGGTTGATCTGAAGACCTTCCAAGCAAGTGATGAGATGAAATGAGCGACTGGCTGCACAACCTGCCGGTGCCGTGGATGGCGCTGGTGATTTTCGGCTTCACCTATTTTCTGGCCACGACCGTGTTCGCGGCGGTGATGCTGTTCGCGACTGAGGCGCGAACCAAGTCGCTCAAGACGATCTCGCCGGGCATGCTGCCGGTGCTCGGCATCATCTTCGGCCTGTTCGTCGCCTTCACGGCGGCACAGGTGTGGGGCGATAGCGATCGCGCGAGCGCTGCGGTGAGCCGCGAGGCCAGCGCCCTGAGGAGCGTCGAGCCGCTCGCCGCCGGCCTGCCGGCGGAGCAGGAGGCGCGCCTGCGCGCTCTGGTGCGCGACTATGTCTGGCAGGCCGCCACGGTGGAGTGGCCGATGATGGCGCGGCGGGAGGTCTCCCTGAAAGCGACGCCGTCGACGCTCGCCGAGGCGTTGCAGCTCGTCGTCGCGATAACGCCGCAGGGCACGGGTCAGGCGACCGTGCAGCGCGAGCTCATCAACGCGCTGGAGCAGGCGCTCGATGCGCGCCGGCAGCGCATCATCATCAGCCTTGCCGCGGTGAATGCCGTCAAATGGTGGTGTCTGTATTTGCAGGCGGCGTGCGCGCTCGTGGTGATCGGCCTCGTCCATTGCGAGAACCGCCTCGCGGCGGCCATCGCGATGGGTCTGTTCGCGACCGGCGTTTCGGCTTCCGTGCTCCTGATCGCCGCGCATGACCGGCCATTCGCCGGCCAGATCTCGATCGGACCCGAGCCGCTGCTCCAGATCATGCCGGAGAAGCCGGACAAGGCACCCTGAGGGGATCCTGCTAGAGCACGATCCGGAAAAGTGTGAAGCGGTTTTCCGAAAAGATCATGCTCAAACAATAAGCTAAAGCGCGATGATGATTCATCCCAATCTCATCGCGCTTTAGGAAATTCCCACGATTTCGCGTAGCTGGGAAGCAAGTGCGGGCGTGGAGCAGAGAATCGGGTTTCCTTTGCTGATGCCGTCGCCAGCGAAGAAATCATTGATCGATGCGCCCGCCTCGCTGGCGATGACGATGCCCGCCGCAACGTCCCATGCATTGATGTGCAGCTCGAGATAGGCGTCGGTGCGCCCATTCGCCACATGGCAAAGCCCGAGCGCGCCCGAACCAGAGCGCTTCACCGCGCAGCCGGCGGCGTAGCCGCGCTGGAGGACGGCGAGGTAGTGCTCGAAGGGAATGCGGCTCGACCAGCCGAGTTCGACATAGGCGCGCTTGAGGTCGTCGGTGGCCGAGACGGTGATCGGCCGCCCGTTCAGCGTTGCGCCCTGTCCGCGCTGAGCGACATAGAGCTCGTCCAGCGCCGGTGCGGCCACGATTCCGATGGTCGGAACATGGTTCAGCAAAAATCCGATCGAGATGCACCAGTGGCGGTCGCCGCGGGCGAAGTTCGCGGTGCCATCGATCGGATCGATGATCCAGACCGCATCGCTTGCTGCGCCGCCGCCCTCCTCGCCGATCACCGTGTCGGTCGGGAAGAGCACGGCCAGCCGCTGTCGCAGGAAATCCTCGACCGCTCCGTCGGCAACCGTCAGCCAGTCCTGAGCGCCCTTCATGGTGATGCCGAGGCTTTCCTGCTTGTTGAAATAGTCCAGCGCCAAGCGCCAGGCCTCGGCGACAAGGCCCTGGACGGCATAACGCCGCGTCGCGAGCTCCGTCGGCGTCATCTTCCAGCAACCTCGGCTGGCGCGCCAAAGCGCTCCGCAACATCAGGGATCAACCACGGGAGGAAGGCTTCATCGTCGGTGTCTGGCATGAGCCAGGTCGATTGCTCGTTGGCAGGCATCGCTTCACACATCTCGCGTTCACAAATCTGTTGCATCAGCACGCTACGGATCGCTACGTTTATTCCAAGCCGGTCGCGGAATGGAAGGACAATTCCATTCTGGCAAAATGACATCGGCGCGGAGGGAACGAATCGTGCAGGCTGAAACGCATGGCGTGTCGTGCGCCGGTGCGGCTATCCGGGTGCGAGACCTGCATGTCGCCTATGGCGGCACACCAGTCCTGCACGGCGTCAGCCTCGACTTTGCCCCCGGCACCTTCACCGCTCTCCTGGGCTCTTCCGGCTGCGGCAAGACCACCCTTCTGCGCTCGTTGTGCGGCTTCGTGCCGGTGCACTCCGGCTCGATCGTGGTCGGTGACCGTGACGTCGCTCTGCTGCCACCGGAGAAGCGTGACATGGCGATGGTGTTTCAATCCTACGCGCTGTGGCCGCATATGACCGTGCTACAGAACATCGGCTACGGGTTGAAGCTGCGGGGCACCGCCAAGGCCGAGATCGCCGCCAAGGTGGCTTCGCTGCTCGCGATGCTGGGCCTCACCGGCTACGAGCAGCGCAAGGTCACGGCACTGTCGGGCGGGCAGCGGCAGCGCGTCGCGCTTGGCCGGGCGCTGGCGGTCGATCCCGGCATCCTGCTGCTCGACGAGCCCCTGTCCAATCTCGACGCCAAGATCCGGATGACGATGCGCCACGAAATCCGCGCGATCCAGCAGCGGCTCGGCGTCACGGCCATCCATGTCACGCATGATCGCGAGGAAGCCATGACCATGGCCGACCGGCTCGTCATCATGCAGGCGGGCCGGATCGCCCAGGTCGGCACACCCGAAGAGGTCTACGATCGGCCGGCGAGCGCCTTTATCGCCAATTTCATGGGTGCGGAGAACGTCCTGCCCGTGCATGTCGCGCGCAACGAGGATGGGACGGCCGTGAGTGCCGGTCCCGCGGTCGCCCGGCTCGCGCACGACGACGCCACGGCGGCGCTGCCCTCGGGCGAGGCCGTAGCCTATTTCCGCGATGACGTGGCAAGCCTGGAGGCGCCCGATGCACTGCCGCAGGGGGATCTCCTCGTGCCCGGGCGCATCGCCGCGCGCAGCTATCCCGGCGGCCTCTATCGCTATCGTGTCGAGGCGGTCGGGCGGCAGATCACGGTCGACGACGCAGCGCGCCATGAACCGGGCGCCGCCGTCGGCCTGCGCATCCCGTTACGACGCCTCCACATCTTCCCCGCGGCGGAAGCCGCCACCGCCGCCTGACCAGGAACCAGACCCATGCGCATTCTCACCATAACCTGCTCCCTCACCGCGCTGCTCACAGCGTCGCCGCTCGCCGCACAGACCCTCAACGTCGCTTCGGCCGGCGACCAGAATATGGTCGACTACGTCAAGGACTATCTCGGCCCGATGTTCGAGAAGAGCCATCCCGGCGTGAAGGTCATCTCCGTCGGCACCGGCCCCGGCGATGCCGGCTCCCAGAAGATCTTTGAGAAGCTTGACGCCCAGAAAGGCGCCGCGACCACCGATTTCGACGTGGTCGTGATCCACCAGAAGGCCGCCGGCACGATGGTGAAGCAAGGGCTGCTCGCGAAATACACGGACAAGGTCGACACCGCGAAACTGGTTTCCAGCGAGACCGCCAAGAACTCGCTCGGCGCCGACGTCTCGGGCTACGTCATCCCGATGTTCCAGTCGCAGACGGCGCTCGCCTACAATGCCGACATGCTCAAGAACCCGCCCGACAACTTCGCCGAGCTGAAGGAGTGGGTGAAAAAGAACCCGAAGCAGTTCGGCTACAATGGCATCAAGGGCGGCATGTCCGGCGTGGCTTTCGTCGCCGGCTGGATCTATGCCTTCGGCGGCGACGCCGGCAAACTGATCGAAGGGCCATATGACCCGGCCGAGAAGGCCAAGTGGGACGCCGCCTTCAGCGAGCTGAAGGACTTCAACAAGAACATCGTCATCACGCCCGGCAATGCCGGCACGCTCGACATGCTCAACCGCGGCGAGATCGCGATGGGCCCGGTCTGGGTGGACATGTTCTATTCCTGGCAGGCTGACGGCAAGCTGCCGCCCAACATGAAGCTCAAGCTCGCCTCGCCCGGCATGCCCGGCCAGCCGATGTACTACGCCGTGCCGGAGAAAGCGGCGCAGCCGAAGCTCGCAGAGGAGTTCATCGCGCTCGCCACCAGCCCGCAGGTCCAGGCGGACGGCATCGTCAAGAGGTTCAACTGGTATCCGGGCATCGACGCCAAGAACCTCGAAGGCAAGCTCGACAAGGCGGCGTGGGACAAGCTCTTCACCGACATCACCCCGGCCGACCTGTCCAAGAACGCAAAACCCTTCCCGATCGCGCCCTATTTCAACGACATTCTCGAGGGCTACGAGAAGAAGGTCGCGAACTGAGGGGAGCCTTGCCGGATAGCGTTCGGAACGCCGCGCCATATCATGAGCCTGTCGCAACGCCAGCTCGCATTGCTGCTGATCGCGCCAGGCCTCGCGCTCGTCGCGGCGCTGTTCCTCTATCCGCTCTGCTTCTCTCTCGTCTCGGCCTTTACCGGTCCTGAGGGCGGATTCTCCTTGCAGGCGTTCGGCAAGGCCTTCGAACTCTATTCCGGCGACATCCTCTTCACGATCGTCATCGTCTTGACCTCCTGCCTATTGACGGCGCTGGCGGCAGTCGCCATCGCCGGCACGCTGACGCTCGGCGAGAACCCGTGGATCGTCGGAACGCTCCGCGCCCTTTACCGATGGCCCCTGTTCATTCCCTTCATCGTGGCCGCGCAGTGCATGCGCACCTTCCTGGCCAAGAACGGGCTGATGAACAACACCTTCGTCTCGCTGGGCCTGCTGGAGCCGTTGCAGGCAGTGAGCTATCTCGACTGGCGCGGGATCATCATCACCTTCGTGTGGAAGCAGACCCCATTCGTCGCCCTGCTGCTCGCCGGCGCGCTGGCCTCGCTCGACCGCGCGACGCTCGAGGCCGGGCGCAATCTCGGCGCCTCGCGGCTCAGGGTTCTGATCGAGCTGGCGCTGCCGCAGGCGATGCCGACGCTGCTCGTTGCGCTCGTCCTGTCCTTCGTGACGATGCTCTCGGTGCTCTCCGTGCCGATGATGGTGGCCGGTTCGCAACCGACCATGCTGACCGTCGACATGGCCTTCCGCATCAACTCCTATGGCGATTATGCCACGGCGAATGCGCTCGGCGTCATCACCTACCTGATCAGCGCCGGTGCTGCGATCCTTTATCTGCGGCACGGCATGGCGAAGGAGAGCACGCCGTGAGCCGCTTCGCGTCCTTGCTGCGCGCTTCGCTGGCCGGCGTTGTCCTTGCGGCCTTTGCCTTTGCGCTGATCGGTCCGCTCACCAATCTGGCGCTGTGGTCGGTGGCCGAGCGGTGGTACACGCCATACAAGCTGCCGGTCACCTACGGCACCCGCTACTGGGAGCAGGTCTTCCGCCCGACCGGCGACGCCATGGCCTCGCTCGGGACCTCGGTCTCGATTGCGGTGTTGACGGTCGTCGTCGCTCTCGCGCTCTCCGTGCCGGCCGGCTACGCGCTGGCGCGCCTGAAGCTGCCGGTGCGCTCTCTGTTCATGATCGTATTCCTGCTGCCCCAAGCCTTTCCCTCGGTGGCGATTTACATCAACGTGGCGCGGATCTTCTATGGTCTCGGCATCAACGGCACGGTGCTCGGCGTCGTGCTGGTCCACGCCGCTCACGGCCTGGTCTATTCCGTATGGATCGCGGCCGCGGCTTTCGCGGCAGTCGACAGGGATCTCGAACTCGCGGCCCGCAACATCGGCGCCTCGCCGCTGCGCACCTTCTTCACGGTGACGCTCCCCCTGGCAGCGCCGGGTGTCATCGCCAGCGGCATCTTCGTCTTCCTGGAATCACTGGACGAGTTCACCGGCACGTTCTTCGTCGGCGTCCCGCAAGTCACGACGCTGCCGCTCTTGCTCTACAATGCGGCGATGGGCGGAAACTACCAGGTCGCCTCGATCACGGCACTGATCCTCCTGATACCATCCGTGCTGTTCATGCTGTTCATCGAGCGCTTTCTGCGCGCGGACGTTCTGGCGAAGGTGGGGGCATAGCGCCCTCGCGAGGTGGCATCACCTCAAGCGCCTTGCAGGAGATCGGCTTCGTTCATTGCGAGAACGCCTCGCCGCGAGGCGAACCTTGAGCACTGCCTGACATCTCAAGTTTCCAAGCCGGTGTCACCAGACGCCGGCTTCAGATCGAGCGACGCCGCCGCTCTAGTAGCAATATCTGGGATCGACCCGCACATAGGCACCGTCGGGGCGCTGCATGTAGCAGCCGCGCTGATAGGCGTAGTAGCCGGAGCGGCGGCGCTCGCCTTCAGAGGCGATGGCTGCGCCGGTACCGGCGCCGACGATCGCACCGACCGCCGCACCGCGGCTGCCGCCAACGGCACCGCCGAGGATCGCTCCGCCGACACCGCCGATGATGGCACCGCCAATGGCGTCCTGCGCCGCAGCCTCATGTACCGGGGCCAGCATCGCAACCGCAAGGCAGGCCGCCATTCCAAGTCCTGCCGTCCGAAGTCCTCGAAGCATCTCAATCCTCCAGTGTGACGCGGCCATTCATATCGTCGGCTGGGGATTCGGACCAGAACAATCACGCCCCACCAGGCGTGAGGCGCCATGCGGCGTCGCCATGGTCTCAGATTTCATATCGGCAAAGGAACGCGCATGCTACAGAACGTAGGATGGCGCGGGAGCCGAACCGGCGGCCGGGAATTTCCAGATATTTCATTCATGAGGGATAGCGACATGATGCGTCGATTTCTGATGCTGATCGGCCTGGTGCTGCTGACGATCTCCGCCGCAAAGGCCGGACCGAACGAGGACGCGGTGGCGGCGCGGGCGAGCTGGGAGCAGGTTTACAATGCCGGGGACGCCGACAAGTTTGCCGCGCTCTACACCAAGGACGCGATGCTGTTCGGCTCGACCGCGCAGCTGTTCACCGGCACCGACGGCGTGCGCAGCTATTTCAGCAAGCTGCCCGCAGGCATCAAGGTCAAGATGGGCGATCAGCAGGCGATCGCGGCCGGCCCCGACGTCGTGCTCAGCTCGGGCTTTGCCGACTTCACGCTTCCCAACGGCACCGTGCTGCCCTTCCGCCTGACGCTCGCTTTCGTCAAGGTCGACGGCAAATGGCTGGTGGCCCAGCACCACGGTTCGCCCCTGCCGAAGTGAGCGGCCCGCCGTCACGGCGCGATCCAACGCTGCACGGCTTCGGCCGTGTCGCCCGGGTTGGTGTTGAAGCAGATCGCAGCATTCGGTGCGAGCTGGTGCACGAGGTTGAGCACCTTTTCGAACACGAGCAGGCGCTCCTTCGGCTCGCGCAGTCCGGCGCCGATCACCACGCAGTCAAAGCTCGCCTCGTGCAGGGCTGACGTGACCGCCACCTCCGCCGTCTCGTCGAGATCGATCAGGCAGCTCGTGACCTCATAGCCGAGATCGGTGAGGCGCAGGAGCTGCGCGTCGATATAGGTGCGAACCAGCTCAGGCGTGAGCTGCGGGAACGCGCTGTAATCCGCGCTGCCGGGCTCGATGCCGATCGCAAGCACGCGCTTGGCCATCGCAAAATCCCACCACAGTCATCACTGTGGTGCCAACGGCCATTCCACCCGGCTGGTTCCCGGCCCATCCGGCCAACGAAGGCTCCTTTTGGCCTATTGCCGGAGCAGGATCAGGGGATCGGCGGTATCGGGCACGCGGCGCCATTGTGCGTTGTCGTCGGCCTCGAACTGCCAGGCTTCGCCGGCCTTCGACATCAGGATGATCTGGCCGCGCTCGAGCCGCCATTGCGTCGGGTTGAACTGCGCGATCTCGGCGTCGCATTTCGACTTGAGGAAGACCTGGAAATTGTCGGGACCGGCTTCGGTGTTGGTCAGCACGAGCGTGCAGACCGGCTGTCCATTGCCGCGCACAATGGACCAGTCGCCGATCATCTGGTCCATCGACTTGGCCATCGAGCGGGCGGCCGCGAGATTTTGCAGGATGTAGACACCCTCGCCCTGCCGCAGGCCTTCGAAGATGCCGGCCTCGACCTCGGTGAAGTCGATCACGGATTCGCCGGTCGCATCCTGCAGCCGGACGATGTCGAGGCCCTTGATGCTCCAGGCCGTGATGTCCTTGGTGAAAGGCAGCGCGGTCTTGCAGGCCGGCTCCAACTCGAGCTTGGAGGCCTGGCCAGCCGCGTCACCCTTCAGCGTCACCACGCAGGTCTTGCTGCGCTCGGTGGTGGACAGCTCCCACTGCCCGACCATGTCCTTCTTCAGGGTCGTCGCATCCTGCGCCTGCGCAACACTGGTCACGGCGACCAGCGCCGCGACGATTGCCCACGCACCGACCCGAAGATGTGTCATCCGCGACTCTTCACAGGGGTTTCCGGGACCGGCGTGATCGGCGGCTTGCCGGCAAACCAGGTCTTGAGATTGTCGACCACGAGCTGGTCCATCGCGTTCCGCGTTACCACGGACGCCGATCCGATATGTGGCAGCAGAATGACATTCTGCATTGTCTTGAGCTCATCCGGCACGTTCGGCTCGGCAGCGAACACGTCGAGACCGGCGGCAAGGATGGTGCCGGATTTCAGCGCCTGAACCAGCGCAGGCTCGTCGACGACGGAGCCGCGCGCGACATTGACCAGCACGCCGCGCGGACCGAGCGCCTTCAATACATCGGCGTTGATCATCTTGTTGGTGCCGGCGCCGCCTGGCACGATGACTATGAGCGTGTCCACGGCCTTCGCCATCTCGATCAGATCGGGATAGTGCTTGTAGGAAACATCCTTGGACGGATTGCGCGAGTGGTAACCGACCGGCACCAGCGAGGCTTCGATCCGGCGCGCGATCGCTTGTCCGATCCGGCCCATGCCGACGATGCCGACCTTGCGATCGCGCAGCGAGCCGACGCTCAACGGATAGTTCTGGGTCGTCCAAAGGCCGGCGCGTACATAGCGGTCGGCCGGGATGAATTCGCGCACGGTGGCAAGCAGAAGGCCCATCGCAACGTCGGCAACCTCTTCCGTCAGAACGTCCGGCGTATTGGTGACGACAATATCGTGCTCGCGCGCATACGCCGTATCGACGTGATCGTAGCCGACGCCGAAATTCGCCACGATCTCCAGCTTCGGGAAATGCGACAGCGAATCCTTGTCGGCCCGCACGGTGTGGTAAGTCACGGCGATACCGCGGATTCTTTCGCGCACGGCAGGCGTCAGGCGCTCGAGGTCGGCCCGCGTCTCCGCCTTGTGCACGACGAAATGGTCTGAGAAGCCGTTTTCGAGAATCGGCCGCACCGGCCCATAGATCAGAAGATCGATCTTCTCGGAAGAAATCGAAGCGGCCGTCATCAGTTTTCCTTTCCAAGGGCGCTTTCATGCCAGCGCCGTAAAACGAGGTGGGAAATTAGCGCCAGCACCCCATAGATGACAATCCCGGCAAGCGACAGCAAAAGCAGCGCCGCGAACATGCGAGGTATGTTGAGACGATAGCCGGATTCGGCGATCCGGTAGGCAAGGCCCGATCCGGCCCCTGCCGTTCCCGCCGCGATCTCGGCGACAACGGCGCCGATCAGCGACAGGCCGCCTGCAATGCGCAGGCCGCCGAGGACATAGGGCAAGGCCGAGGGCAATTTAAGAAAACGCAGGGTTTGCGGCTTCGAGGCGCCATAGAGCTGGAACAGTCCGGCGAGGTTGCGGTCGACCGAATTCAACCCGAGCGTGGTGTTGGAGAGGACAGGGAAAAACGCGACGATGAAGGCGCAGACCACGACGGCGGTTTGCTGGTCGAGATAGATCAGGAGCAGCGGCGCGATCGCGATCACCGGCGTCACTTGGAGAATCACGGCGTAGGGAAACAGCGAATATTCCACCCATTTCGACTGGTTGAACAGCAGCGCGAGCGCGATGCCGCCGAGGCTGGCTGCGATAAAACCTTCGAGCGTAGTGAGCAAGGTGGTGACAAGCGATTGCGACAGCACCGCCCAGTCCTTGATGAGAGTCAGCAAAACGGCCGAGGGCGCCGGCAGCACATAAGGCGGGATCTGCTTGATGCGGACCGCGAGCTCCCAGGCGATGAGACCTGCCGCGAAGACGGCGAGGGGAAGCGCGAAGCGCGCGGCGCGCAAGGCGCGGTTCTGAGGCTTTGCCGGGACGACGGGCTCTGCGCTCATAGCACCGACTGCCCGGAATAGGACGGCGCGAGCGCGCTCGACACCCTGCGGCAATAATCGGCATACCCTGCGGAGGTGCGAAACTCTTCTCCGCGCGGCTCGACGGTCTCGATCCGGATGTCGGCCTGGACGCGGCCCGGCCGCGCCGTCATCACCACGACGCGCTGGGAGAGATAGACGGATTCGAACACCGAATGGGTGACGAAGACGACGGTCTTGCGCAGGCGCCGCCACAGCGTGAGCAGATCGTTGTTGAGACGAAAGCGCGTGATCTCGTCGAGCGCCGCAAACGGCTCGTCCATCAAGAGGATGTCGGGATCGGTGACGAGCGCGCGCGCCAGCGAGACCCGCATCTTCATGCCGCCGGAGAGCTCGCGCGGAAAGGCTCCGGCAAAATCGGCCAGGCCCACACCGGCAAGCGCCTCGTCCACGCGCGCATTCGCCTCGGCCCTGGCGACGCCCGCAAGCTTCAGCGGCAGCCGCACGTTCTCGCGCACGCTGGTCCAGGGCATCAGCGTCGGCTCCTGGAATACGAAACCGATGGCATGCCCGGGCCGCGCCACACCCTCGTGGCGCGAGACCCGCACCGCCCCCGTGCTTGGCGGGCTCAGGCCCGCGATCAGCCGCAGCGCCGTCGACTTGCCGCAGCCGGACGGCCCGAGCAGGGAGATGAACTCGCCCTTGCGGACGGCAAGGTCGAACGGCCCGAGCGCCATCACGCCGTTGTCATAGGCCTTCGTCACGCCGCGCAGACTGACGGCCAGCGCCGTCAGCCCGACATCGCCCCCGGACGAAGCTCTGACGTCCGCCATCGGCTCGCTTTTACGGGTTGCTCGGACGCAGCTCGACGCCGACGCCCTTGTTGACGAAGCGTAGTGTGTAGGACTTGCGATAATCGATGTCGGAGCGCACCACGCCGGCCTTGACCATCTTGTCGAAGAAGGAGGTGTAACGCTCGTCGCTCATGGCGCCGATGCCGTTCTTCAGGGATTCGCCGGAATCGACGATGCCGTACTCCTTCATCTTGGCGACCGAATAGGCGAGCAGCTCGTCGGTCATTTCCGGGTTGAGCTTCTTGATCATGGCGTTGCCGGCGGAATTGTCGCCATAGATGTAGTTGTACCAGCCGACGATCGAGGCATCGACGAAACGCTGCACGAGATCCGGCTTCTTCTCGACGATCTCGCGGCGGGTTTCGATCAGGGTGGAATAGGTGTTAAAGCCGTAATCGGCGAGCAGCAGCACGTTGGGCTTGAAGCCCGCAGCCTTCTCCACCGCAAAGGGTTCCGACGTCACATAGCCCTGCATCGCGCTCTTGGGATTGGCGATGAAGGGCTGCGGATTGAAGTTGTAGGGCCTCACGTTCTTGTCGCTGAAGCCGTATTCCGACTTCAGCCACTGAAAATAGCTGGTCATGCCCTCCTTGGAGACGAACAGCGTCAGGGGCTTCAGATCCTCGATCTTGGCGACCTTGGCATCCGGCTGCGTCAGCATCACCTGCGGATCCTTCTGGAAGATCGCGGCGATCGTCACGACGGGCACGTTGTTGGTGACGGCGTCGAACGACATCAGGGTGTTGGCGGCCATGAAGAAATCGATCTTGCCGGCGATCAGCAGCATCCGGTTGTTCTCATTCGGCCCGCCGGGCACGATGGTGACGTCGAGCCCGTAGCGCTTGTAGGTGCCGTCGGCGACCGCCTGGAAGAAGCCGCCATGCTCGGCCTCGGCGACCCAGTTGGTGCCGAAGGAGACCTTGTCGAGGGTCTCGGCCCGCGCCGGCAGGATCGAGATGCATGCGGCCATCAAGCCTGCCGTTAACGCTCGCCGCAGATGGATGGGGCGCATGATTGGACTCCGTCGATCGTTCTGGACCATGATAAAACACAAGAATTTCGGGGACGCGGCCAGTCGGGCCACGTCCCCTCGAGACCGCCAAACTACTACGTTACAAATTCGCGCAAAGAAACCACGATGAGACCTTCCCGCGACTGGACCGATATCCGCTGGAGCGAGACCGGTCTTGCGGAACCGGCGCGCTGGATCGCGGTCTTGCCGCTGGCGGCGACCGAGCAGCATGGGCCGCATCTGCCGCTCGAAACGGATGTGCTGATCGCCGAGGCATATCTTGCGCGGGTGCGCGAGCTCGCGCCCGAAAACCTTCCTGTCACGTTTCTAGGGATCGAGCGGATCGGAATTTCCACCGAGCATATCGACTACCCGGGCACGCAGACGCTACCGACCGAGGTGGCGCTGAAGAGGTGGACGGGAATCGGCGAGGAGGTCGCGCGGGCGGGCCCCAGAAAGCTCGTCATCGTCACCAGCCATGGCGGCAACAGCGCGGCGATGATGCTGGTGGCGCAGGATCTGCGCGCACATCAGAAGCTGTTCGTCGTGACGACGTCCTGGTCGCGGCTCTCTGGCGCGGAGCTATTGTTTCCCGCCGACGAAGTGCGCCACGGCATTCACGGCGGGGCAGTCGAGACCTCGATCATGCTGGCGCGCTATCCGTCAGAAGTACGCCAGGATGCGATTGCCGATTTTGCTTCGAGCAGCATCGCGATGGAGCAGCAATATCGCTGGCTGTCGACGCAGCGGCCCGCACCATTCGCCTGGCAGGCGCAGGACCTGCACCTGAGCGGCGCCGTCGGCAACGCGACACTGGCCTCCGTCGAAAAAGGCGAGCAACTCGTCGACAGGGGCGCACGTGCGTTTTGCGAACTGCTGGCCGAGGTCGATAACTTCGACGTGAAGAGACTCGCGTCAGGCCCTCTCGCCTAACTCATATCTCTTTGAGATTCCTGGATTATCGACCAGGTTTAGGAGCCAGCCTGGCACCCTTCGAACCCGAACGCGCAAGCCTCCGTCCAACTGAGCACGCGGGCCACAACGGACCGCCTCACGCCGGATGGAGTTTGAAATGTCGATCAAGACCAAGATTGCCGCCATTGCTCTCGCGGCCATGACTGTGACCGCCAGCATTGCGTCCACCACCGCGACCGCCCAGGCCAAGCCGTTCGGCTGGGGCTGGGGTGTAGGCGCCGGCATCGCCACTGCCGCCATCATGGGCACTGCGATCGCCGCCAGCAACGACCCTTATTACTACGGCTATCACCGCTGCGGCTGGGTCGCCCAGTATGACGCCTTCGGCCAGTACCTCGGCCGCGTCCGCACTTGCTACTGATCTTACGTATTTGAGGCCCAATCCCTGAGTGGATCCTGCGTCCGACACGGGCGCCTCATCCACCCCGTGTCGTGCCCCGACCCCGTCCGGTTGTCCCCCCGGGCGGGGTCATCCTTTTTTGGCGTCGGTGTTTTTGTTGCAGTCCCGTCACACAAGGATGCGAACCATCTTCTGCGACATTGCGCGCTTGTTGCTATTGAGAATTACTCGCAATAAGGTTCGCAGCAGGCTCAGGGACTTGGGAAGAAATCGCGTCGCACCGCGATCATCTCGTTCGATCGAGTGAACGAGAAGCACCTGATGACAGGATCGCCACGAATCGGCAGGGATATCGGGGCGTGGGCATATTTGCGTCTTGGGGGCGTGCGTTTTGACGTTGAGAGTTCACCGACATCGCCTTTTGCAGACGGCCGCTGCGATCGCCTGCGGCATGCTGGCGCTCCCCGTGGACGGCCGGGCCGCCGACCTGCCGCTGAAGGCACCGGCCGTGGAGGCAATCTATGACTGGACCGGCTTCTACGTCGGCGGCCACGTCGCCTATGGCGATGCGAGCTTCGGGCCCGGCACCAATCCGCTGCCTGAGCAGGGCCTAATCTTTCCCCACAGCGCAACCGGCATCTCCGGCGGTTATCAGCTCGGCTATAATCGTCAGCTCGCCAATCACGTCGTTCTCGGAATCGAGGCGGATGCCACATTCACCGGGCCACTGGATCCGGCCGCGCTGGGACGCGATCCTCACCCCTTCAACACGACGATCGACTATGTCGGCACGGTGCGGGGCCGCGTCGGCTACGCGTTCGGACGATTGATGCCGTACGTCACCGGCGGCTTCGCGTGGGGGCACACCCACATCAATGTCAACGACGCGAACGGCGACGCGCAGTTTCCGGTCGGACATTACCAGACCGGCTGGACCGCAGGACTTGGGCTCGAGTTCGCGGTCAGCGGCAATTGGACGGCAAAGGCCGAGTACGAATACATCGATCTGGCGCGTCACGCCTACGATCTAAGCGGCTTTGGCCTCGCCAATGTCGACGTCGACCCGCGTATCCATTTGTTCAAGCTCGGCCTGAACTATCAATTCGGCGATACGCCGTGGATGGCGCCCGTCAACGGCAAGACGAAACTGCCGGAATCCGACGACTGGAACGTCCACGCACAAACAACTTTCCTGCCGCAGGGTTATGGGCCGATCCACTCGCCCTATGCCAGCCCGCAAAGCCTTCCGGGCGGCGGCCAGTTGCAGGCGACGTGGACCACCACGGCATTTCTGGGCGCGCGGCTCTGGGAGGGTGGCGAGTTCTATTTCAATCCCGAGCTTGCGCAGGGCTTCGGCCTCAACGGGACACTCGGCCTTGCCGGCTTCTCCAACGGCGAAGCGCAGAAGGCCGGAGCGCCGTTCCCGAAGATTCGTGCACAGCGCTACTATCTCAGGCAGACGTTCGGACTCGGCGGCGAGCAGGAAGAAGTCGCCGACGGGCCGAACCAGCTCGCCGGCAAGCGCGACATCGACCGCATCACGCTGATCGTCGGCCGCTTCGCCGTCGGCGACTTCTTCGACAACAATGCATACGCGCACGATCCGCGCGCCGACTTCATGAACTGGTCGATGTGGGAGTCGGCGGCCTACGACTTTCCTGCCGACCTGCCGGGCTATACGCGCGGCGCCGTGGTCGAGCTCAACCGCAAGGACTGGGCGGTGCGCGCCGGCCTGTTCCAGGTCCCGGCAGCGCCCAACAGCGACGTGCTCACCTTCAAGACCGGCGGCAGCGTGATCGAATTCGAGGAGCGGCATTCGATCTTCGATCAACCCGGCAAGCTCCGGCTCGGCGCGTTCTACAACAGTGGCAATACCGCCAACTACCGTGAAGTGCTCGCGATCGCCGCCGCCAACCCCGCGCTCGATATCAACGACATCGCGACCGCCAACCAGCGCGACCGCACGAAATACGGGTTCTACGCCAATCTCGAGCAGCAGATCGTCAAGGACGTCGGGCTGTTTGCCCGCGCGAGCTGGAACGACGGCCAGAACCAGATTCTGTCCTTCACCGACGTCGACCGCAGCCTGTCCGGCGGACTGTCGATCAAGGGCAGCTCTTGGGGACGGGCGGACGATACGATCGGCATCGGCGGTGCGATCAATGGGCTTTCCGCTGCACATCGCGATTTCCTCGCAGCCGGCGGTACCGGCCTGCTGATCGGCGACGGCCAACTCAACTACAGCCCCGAGCGAATTCTCGAGGCCTACTATGCCTGGAAGCTCAATTCGTGGTCGACCCTGACGTTCGACTATCAGTTCATCACAAACCCGGCCTATAACGCCGACCGTGGGCCGGTCTCGATCCTGTCAGGACGCCTGCACGCCGAGTTCTAAACACTCCAGCCCAACGTTCCAGCCAAGGGCGGGCCGCATGAGACTTCAGGATTTTCGTAGCGCCGCGATCGGGCAGGCGCTGCGCCCCAATGTTTGGGACATTGCGGCCCTGATCCTGGTCGTCGGCGCCATGGTGCTGATCGTCTATGGCGGCGAGCAGACCACAATGCCGCTGTCCGAGCTCGAGCGTACGCCGGTGTCGCTCGATCCGTCGAACTTGCCGTTCTACGCACTGCGTACGACGATGCGGATGCTGCTTGCCATCATCTGCTCCACGATTTTCACCTTCATCTATGCGGCGATCGCCGCCAAGAGCCGGCGCGCCGAGATGGTGATGATCCCGCTGCTCGATATCCTGCAATCGGTACCGATCCTGGGCTTCCTCACCTTCACCGTCGTTTTCTTCCTGAACCTGTTTCCGGGTCAGGTGCTGGGTGCGGAGCTCGCCTCGGTGTTCGCGATCTTCACCAGCCAGGCCTGGAACATGACCTTCAGCATGTACCAGTCGATGCGGAACGTGCCGAAGGACCTGGAGGAGGCAACCCAAAGCTTCCACCTCTCGGGATGGCAGCGCTTCTGGCGGCTCGACGTGCCCTTCGCGATGCCCGGCCTGATCTGGAACGCGATGATGTCGATGTCGGGCGGCTGGTTCTTCGTGGTGGCGTCGGAAGCCATCACCGTCGGCAATACCACCGTGACACTGCCGGGCATCGGCTCCTATGTCGCGCTGGCGATCCAGCAGCAGAACCTGTCCGCCATCTTCTACGCGATCCTGGCGATGCTCTTCGTCATCATCGCTTATGACCAGTTGCTATTCCGCCCGATCGTCGCCTGGGCCGACAAATTCCGTTTCGAGCAGACGGCTTCGGGCGAGGCGCCGACCTCCTGGATGCTCGACCTGTTCCGCCGCACGCGGGCACTGCGCGCGCTGACGCTGCCTTTTACGGCGCTGAGCCGCCTGGTCTCGAACCTGCGCATCCCGCTGCCGACATTCTCCTCCGCGGCCAAAGTCAAAAGCGGCCCGTCGCGGCTGGTCGATACGCTTTGGGTCACGATCATCCTCGCTGGCACGGCTTATGCCGCCTGGCTGACCTATCGCTATCTCTCGAGCAGTCTGAGCCCGACCGACGTTCTCCTCGTCATCCGCGACGGTCTCATCACGCTGCTTCGCGTTGCCGTGCTGATCAGCCTCGCCACCCTGATCTGGGTGCCGGTTGGGGTCTGGATCGGGCTTCGCCCGAAACTCGCCGAGAGGATCCAGCCGCTGGCGCAGTTTCTGGCCGCCTTTCCGGCCAATCTTGCTTTTCCCGTGTTCGTGGTCGCGATCGTCCGCTTCAAGCTGAACGCCAATGTCTGGCTGAGCCCGCTGATGATCCTTGGCACGCAGTGGTACATCCTGTTCAACGTCATCGCCGGAGCCAGCGCATTTCCGAGCGATATGAAGGAAGCGGCGAGCAGCTTCCATCTCAGCGGATGGCGGTGGTGGGTCAAGGTGATCCTGCCCGGCATCTTCCCCTATTACGTCACCGGCGCGATAACCGCGTCGGGCGGCTCGTGGAACGCCTCAATCGTCGCGGAGGTCGCAAGCTGGGGCGACACGCATCTCAATGCCGCCGGACTCGGCGCCTATATCGCCAGCGCGACGGAGGCCGGCGATTTCCCGCGCGTCGTGCTCGGCATTGCCACCATGTGCATCCTGGTGACGTTGTTCAATCGCCTGGTCTGGCGGCCGCTCTATGCCTTCGGCGAACGCCGCCTGCGTCTCGGTTGATGAGGAGATCACCATGCTCGACCAACCCTCCGCGCTCATCGATATCCGCGGCGTCTGCCGGTCCTTTCCCAAGGGCAGCGGCGAGCAGCTCCTGGTGCTCGAAAAAGTCGACTTGACGATCCGCTCCGGCGAGATCGTCGGCCTGCTCGGCCGCTCGGGCTCCGGCAAGTCCACGCTTCTGCGGATCATTGCGGGCCTCGTTACGCCATCCTCGGGCAGTGCAAGCTGCCGGGGTGAGACCATCATCGGTCCGCCGAATGGCGTAGCCATGGTATTCCAGTCGTTTGCCCTGTTTCCCTGGCTGACCGTGCTTCAGAACGTCGAGCTCGGACTCGAGGCGCTCGGCGTCGATGCCGCCGAGAGGCGAAAGCGCGCGCTGGCGGCAATCGACCTGATCGGCCTCGACGGCTTCGAATCCGCCTTTCCCAAGGAATTGTCCGGCGGCATGCGCCAGCGGGTCGGCTTCGCCCGCGCGCTGGTGGTGCACCCGGACCTGCTGCTGATGGACGAGCCGTTCTCCGCCCTCGACGTGCTAACAGCCGAGACGCTGCGCACCGACCTGATCGATCTCTGGATCGAGGGCCGCCTGCCGATCAAATCCGTGCTGATGGTGACGCATAATATCGAGGAAGCGGTGCTGATGTGCGATCGCATCCTGGTGTTCTCCTCCAATCCAGGGCGCGTCGCCGCCGAGATCAAGGTCGAGCTGAAGCATCCGCGCAACCGTCTCGATCCGCATTTCCGCCAGCTCGTCGACAGCATCTATGCCCGCATGACCCAGCGCGCCGAGCCGAAGGCGCCGTCGCTCGAAGGCATTCCCGGCTCCGGCGTCGGCATGACTCTGCATCACGTTTCCTCCAACGTTCTATCGGGCCTGATCGAGACGCTTGCCGGCCCGCCCTATGATGGGCACGCCGACCTGCCGGTGATCGCGGGGCAGCTCCAGCTCGAAGCCGACGAGATCCTGCACCTCGGCGAATCCCTGCAGCTCCTGCGTTTCGCTCAGCTCAGCGAAGGCGACCTGATGCTGACCGAAGCCGGCAAGCGGTTCGCAAATCTCGAGACCGATGCGCGCAAGAAGCTGTTCGCCGAGCACCTCGTGACTTACGTGCCGGTGATGGGACTGATCCGCCGCGTCCTCGATGAACGTCCCTCGCACACTGCGCCCTCGGCGCGCTTCCGCAACGAGCTCGAAGACTACATGTCCGAGGATTATGCGGACGAGACGCTCAAGACGGTTGTGTCATGGGGCCGTTACGCCGAGCTATTCGCCTATGACGAGCAGTCCGAGACGTTCAGCCTGGAGAATCCTGGTTAACCGTTCTCATTGAGCGACGACACTGCGCGAAGCATCGCCTTCAACGGCATCGCATCGTCGAAAGCAGCGTTCTCCCTCTCTCGGTTTTCCTGGCTGCGTTTAGCCTTCGTTAATGATGCTGCTCGATCCGGCAACGGCGGATTTTCGGCGACCCATGTTCACGCGATCCGCGTAAGCTTTACTTAACAGGCGATCTTCAAAGTTCCCCCCTGCCGAGAGGTCGGCAGAGGTTGCCCGGTCACGCTACCCGGTCCTCGATCCTTGATAGACCAGAGAAATTGCCTCTGCCGGGACCCACGGCGATTAGGGTGAAGATCATGCTCCGCGCTCGGTTGTATCGTTTTGCCAGAGATCGCAAGGCCAACGTTGCGGTGATCTTTGCACTTGTGATGGTTCCGACCGTCTTTCTGCTGGGCATGGCGCTGGACTACACTCATACGCAGCACATGAAGGTCGACCTCGACGCCGCCGCCGACGCTGCCGCCGTCGCGACCGTCACCTCGGCGATGATGCAGCAGAGCCCGACGGCGGCCCAGACCGCAGCGAAAAACGTTTTCAACATCACCGCGAATAGCCTGGTGAGCAACAACAACCTGGCGGGACAGCCAACTGTCACGGTCGCGGTCAATTGCAGCAGCCCCAATTCCACAACGGGCTATTGTACCTACGCCGCCTGCCCCTCCCCCCCCGCCACCGGCGTGGACTCAGTCTATGCTGACCCTGTCAACTCAAACAACCAGGTCGTTCGCAACGTCCAGATTTGCTACAACGGGACCGCGACCAACGCCTTTCCGAACCTGCTCAAGCAGGCCAGCTGGCCGTTCGCAGGTGCGTCAACGGCACGCAACCAGGGCGCACCCAATATCAACTTCTATCTCTTGCTGGACGACTCGCCTTCCATGGCGATCGGCGCCACATCGACCGATATCAGCACGCTGATCGCCAACACGCAAAAGCAGGTCGACTCAAACGGGACCAAAGGGTGCGGGTTCGCATGCCACGAAACCAACCCTGCTGCGGACAATCTGGGCAATCCAGGCGGGATTGATAACTACCAGCTTGCGCGCAATCTTGGCCTCACGTTGCGCATCGATCGTGTAACGCAGGCAGTCCAAGCCCTGATGAATACCGCCCAAAGCGTATCGACCACCAATCGAAACACTTACGGGGTAGCGATCTATACGTTCGATTATCAGTTGAACAGCAGCTCGCCAATCTTCGCGCCCAACGGAAAACCCGGGGTGGTGCAAACTCCCGTGACGCCCGCCTCGACGACCAGCTACACGGTAGCGACCATCCAGAGTGCAGCCAGCAGCATTGCGGTCCTGCCGGTCTACAAGAACAACTGGCTGACATCGACGAACAATAATAGCGACGCCGACACCAGCATCGCGGGCGCATTGAACGCTCTCAACAAGATCATGCCGACTCCGGGCAATGGCACCAACGTCGCTAACGATACGCCACAGGAAGTGGTCTTCCTCGTGACCGATGGCGTTGAGGACGTGATGACTACGACCGACGCGTACACGAAATCCTGCAACAAGACGCTCAGTGGCAAGCGCTGCCAGCAGCCGCTCGACCCCACGATCTGCACCACCATCAAGAACAAGAAGATCCGCATCGCGGTGCTTTACACCGAATATGACGACTCGGCGCTCCATAAATCCAACCAGTGGTACGATACCTGGATCTACCCCTTCAACGGCACGTCCACCGGCTCGACCAGCCAGATCGAGACAAATCTGCAATCCTGCGCCTCGTCGACCGATTTGTACCAAAAGGTGACGAAGAACGACGACATCACGGCCGCACTCCAGGCTCTGTTCCTCAAGGTCGCGTCCAACCCCCGCCTGACTCAGTAGAGAAAGCAGTCATGACCGCCACGCACGCCGCGCCCACAACCAAACGCCGCCGCTGGCGTGCGTTCCTTGCCGACCGGAAGGGCGCAACCGCGGTCGAGTTCGCGCTGGTCGGCGCACCGTTCATCGCTTTGCTGCTCGCCATCATCCAGACCTTCCTTGTTTTCTTCGCTCAACAACTCCTGGAACAGGTGGTGAACCAATCGAGCCGGGCGATCCTGACGGGGCAGGCGCAGGCCCAGAGCATGACCCAGGCCCAGTTTGCCAGCGCGGTCTGCTCCAACGTTGTGATCCTGTTCGACTGCAAAGGCCTGATGGTCGACGTCCAGGTTGCCAGCGCGTGGAGTTCGGCGAACACGGGCATGCCAACCCTGACCTACGACGCCCAAGGAAACGTGACGAACACCTGGCAATACAGCCCCGGCAATCAGGGCGACATCGTCGTCGTGCGGGTGATGTATCTGTGGCCGGTTTACCTGGGTCCACTCGGCTTCAATCTGGCGAACCAGTCGAATGGCAGCCGCCTGATCATGGCAACCACGGCGTTCATGAACGAGGCCTTCGTCAACTCATGAGCCGGAGGCTTCATCACGTGCGGAACTTATGGGTCGACACCCGCGCCGTGGCCGCGGTGGAATTCGCCATCGTGGTGCCGTTCATGCTGGTGCTCTATGTGGGCGGCGTCGAACTCGGGAACGGGCTCGCGATCAGCGTCAAGGTCAGCGAAACCGCCCACACGGTGGCGGACCTGGTGTCACGAAACGCATGCGTCACCGACTCATCGCTGAGCACCATGCTTGGTGCGTCGGCGGCGACGATCGCTCCCTATTCCTCCGCTCCCTATTCTTCCACGGCTGTGTCGGTAGTGGTGTCCGAAATATCCACGGACTCCAGCGGCAATGCGACCGTGACCTGGAGCAAGGCGCTCAACGGGACTCCGCTGAGCGGCACGGTAACTTTGCCAGCGGCCCTCGGCACTCCCTCGCCCGCCAACGTATCGTTGATACTCGGCCAGGTCACGTACCAATACACGCCCAACCTTGGTTATACGATCAGCGGGACTATCCCGATCAGCGAGAGCTATTACCTGTATCCGCGCGTTTCCTCGGCCGTGCAGTATCCGTGCAGCTGAAAGATCGCCAGCCGAGGCTGGCCGACACGAGCACCTCCGGCAACAAATCGAATGCCGCAAGCGCGCTGGAGGAATGGCAAGAGAGCCGCGAAGTCCAAGCACCGCCTCGACGTCCGATGTAGATGGAAGAATAGTCGCGGGCGCGTCGTTGAGATCGATCTCGTCGACCTCCGCGATGCCGGCACGGCGCCCGCGAGCACGATTTCGCAACACCCGCGAACGTGCTGTTACGCGGCCCGGAACGCATCGAGGAATTTGCCGACCTCGAGCTTGAGGCGGCCGCTCTCGCCCGAGAGCGACTTCGCTGCAGCGAGCACGTTGGCGGAGGCCGATCCGGTCTGGCTTGCGCCGTGCTGCACTTCGACGATGTTGACGGAGACTTGCTGGGTGCCGCGCGCCGCCTGCTGCACGTTGCGGGATATTTCGCGCGTTGCGGCGCCCTGCTCCTCGACCGCCGAGGCGATGGCGGAGGCGATCTCGGACATGCGGGTGATGGTGTCGCCAATCGCCTTGATGGCGCCCACGGAATCCTGCGTCGCGGACTGGATGCCGGCGATCTGCTGGCTGATCTCGCCGGTCGCTTTTGCGGTCTGCTCGGCCAGCGCCTTGACCTCGGATGCGACGACCGCGAAGCCGCGCCCGGCCTCGCCGGCGCGCGCCGCTTCGATCGTGGCGTTGAGCGCCAGAAGATTGGTCTGGCCTGCGATTTGGCTGATCAGCTCGACGACGTCACCGATGCGGCCGGCAGCCTTGGCGAGCTCGCCGACATGACCGTTGGTCTGCTCGGCCTGCCGAACCGCCTCGCTGGCGATGCGGGCGGAATCCTGGACCTGACGGCTGATCTCATCGACCGATGAGGCCATCTCCTCGGCCGCCGCAGCGACGGTCTGCACGTTGGTGGAAGCCTGCTCGGATGCGGCCGCGACGTTGGCCGTGACCTGCTCGGACTGCTCGGCTGTCCGCGTCAGCGTTCCGGCCGAGGCTTCCAGCTCGGTTGAAGCCGACGAGACGGTGTTGACGACGTTACCGATCAGGGCTTCGAACTCGCGGGCGATCCGGTCCATGCGCTGCCCGCGCTTGAGCTTCACCTCCGCTTCGACGCCGGCCGCCTCGTCGGCGGCGGCCTTGGCGATCAGCGAATCCTTGAAGTGTTGAAGCGAGCCGGCTACCTGGCCGATCTCGTCCTGGCGCCCGCTCGCGGGAATCTCGACCGCGTGCCTGCCTGCGGCAAGAGCGCCGATCACGTCCGCAAGCCTCGCAAGCGGCGTCACCACGCGGCTGCGCAGCATCACGGTCACGCCGGAGAGCATGCCGAGCAGCGCCAGCACCGCGATGCCGGCGAGTGCCAGCATCGCCAGCGCGCCGTCACGGGCCGCGGAGGCGCGGTCGGCCGCCTCCGCCAGCGCAGCGTCACGCACGCCGAAAAACATCTGGATGGCCGGCACGATTGCATCCGCCAGCTCATCGGTGCTGAGACCGAACTTGCCGTCGCTCCGCGCCGCGGGCATCGCCTTCTCGACCACGAGCGCCGCGCGGCCGAAATAGGCCTCGGTTGCGTCCCTGAACGCCTTGGCGATGCGAGGCGGATTTCCGAGCTGATCGATGCCGGCCTCGATGCGCTCGCGGTCCGCCTCTACGCGTCCCTGCATGCGGTCCATCACGGAGAATTCAGCCACCGTCAGCGGGCGGTGGGCGCTGATAGCGGGCGACAGCGTGGCGGCGCGGCTGCCGGCCGAGACGCGCAAATCCTGCGCCGTGCGGGCCACGTTCAGCAGCGCCGCGAGCGAGGAGTCGGCGTTCACCACCTTCGCCTCGAGCCGGTTCATGATCGGTTCGATGGCGGTAATCACCTCGCCGACGCCAGGCAGGAAACCCTTGATCGCGGCGCCATCGCGTGCGCTCAGGGGAACGCTCATGGCGCGGTCCGCCACCGTGCGGGTTTCTTTCAAGCGGCTCGCGGCCCGGTCGAGAGTCTCGACCAGCGCTGCGCCATCATCCAGCGCAATGATCGCCCGCCTTGCGTTCTCGAACGCCGTATCCGCAGCCTTCGCGGCTTTCGCGGTGGCCTCGAGCTGGGCCGGCGTCGCAGGAGCCTCCTGGAAGATCGGCGTGATGTAGGGTGCGCGATAGCCGGCAACGTACTGACTGACCATGAGGACCGCGCCAAAGGCATCGACGGCCTTGATGGCCTGGGAACGGTCGGCATAGATGCGCGTCTGGGGCACCAGCACCTCGGCGCCGAGGATGACCGCGAAGACTGTCACCGACAGCATCGACAGTGCGAACAGCCTCCCGATCCGCATCCCGATCCCCATAGACATTTCTCTAGATATCGGAAATTAGCCGGCAGACACTAAGGCGCCGTTAAGTAAGGCTCCCCCAACAACCGCAGTTCCGCGGAGTGGTCGTAACTGGCCTCAATGCCACTGCAGCGCGAAGGTGCGACGGAATTCCCGGGCATTTGCTCGCCGAATGCTTATATGAGGTAGTCACCGCGCGCCTAACCCGGAACACCGATGCTTTCGCTTGAACTCGCCATCGTCGTCTGCCTCATCGTCGTCAATGGCCTCCTGTCCATGTCGGAGCTGGCGGTCGTCTCCTCGCGCCCGGCCCGGCTCTCGATGCTGGCGGCCAAGGGGGTGCGCGGCGCCGAGCGCGCGCTGGCGCTGGCGTCCGATCCCGGAAAGTTTCTCTCGACGGTGCAGATCGGCATCACGCTGGTCGGCGTGCTGTCAGGCGCGTTCTCGGGCGCGACGCTCGGGCAGCGGCTGTCGCAATGGCTGGTCGAGCTTGGCCTCTCGTCCGGCATTGCCGACATCGTCGGCGTCGGCATCGTGGTGACGCTGATCACCTACGCGACGCTGATCGTCGGCGAGCTCGTGCCCAAGCAGGTGGCGCTGCGCGATCCCGAAAGCATCGCGGTCAAGGTCGCACCGGTGATGGACTGGCTCGCCAGGATCTCGCTGCCGCTGGTGATGGTGCTCGATCTCTCCGGCAAGCTGATCCTGACGCTGCTCGGCCGCGGCGGCAAGGCGGAGGAGAAGGTTTCGGAGGACGAAATCCATCACCTTGTCAGCGAGGCCGAAAACGCCGGCGTGCTCGAACCCGGCGAGAGGGAGATGATCGCCGGCGTGATGCGGCTCGGCGACCGTCCGGTCGGCGCCGTGATGACGCCGCGAACGGAGGTCAACGAGATCGACCTCAATGATGCGCCGGAGACGATCCGCGAGATCATGTCGAAGAGCCCGCATTCACGCTTTCCGGTGTCCGACGGCGATCGCGACAAGCCGATCGGCGTGCTCCAGGCCAAGGACCTGCTCGTCGCTTATTTGAACGAGCGCCCGCCCGATCTGCGTGCGCTGGTGCGCGACGCGCCGGTGATTCCGGCCTCCGCCGATGCGCGCGACGTGCTCGCGATCCTGAAGGCGGCGCCGGTGCATATTGGCCTCGTCTACGACGAATACGGCGCTTTCGAAGGCGTGGTCACCGCAGCCGATATCCTGGAATCCATCGTCGGCGCGTTCCATTCCGAGGAAGGCCCGCCGGAGCCGGCCTATGTCGCGCGTGCCGACGGCTCGCTGCTGGTCTCGGGCTGGATGCCGGTCGACGAATTCGGTGAGCTGCTCGGCTTCGAGCTGCCGCCGCATCACCGCTACAACACCGTGGCCGGCCTCGTGCTGCAACACTTCAACGTGCTGCCCCATGTCGGCGACGCCTTCGACCTCGGTGGCTGGCATCTCGAAGTCGTCGATCTCGACGGCCGGCGAATCGACAAGATCCTTGCGAGTCGAAGGAGTGAGCAGGCGACGGCGTGAGCTGCCTCTCCACTCGTCGTCCCGGGGCGCGCGACGCGCGAGCCCGGGACCCATAACCACAGGATCAAGTTTTGGCGAAGACTGGCTAACCAGCATCTCGCGCCACACCACTCCCTGTGGTTATGGGTCCCGGATGAGCGCTCGCTTGTCCGGGACGACGATTGTGCTGGTGGCACCAGCGCGCCTCTCTCTCGATTTCACTTGTCGCGCTTTTGAGAGCCGCCGTTGGTTCTCTCGTCGTCGTCGCTGTTGCTCGCGTCCGGCGTTCGATCCTGCTTGCCGTTGCTATCGAACGCACCGCTGTAGCCCACGGTATTCGACGAAGTGCCCTGCTCCGTCCGCGGTTCGCGGCCGTAGCGTGGGGTGCCGTCCGCCGTTGTGCCGACGACGGCGTGCGACGGACTTGCTGGATATCCTCCGCCTTGCGCCGTGGCCATGGCCGATAGCGCAAGCCAGAGCAAAGCGGCCATGCTCGCTGTTCTCATGATCTCTCCCGGCTCGACGCGCCGACCAGGTGCTTCTGCGCGTTCGATGGCAATGCGGATCGTGCGTAGGAGTTGCAACGTGCCGGGCGCGAACCGGGCCGGACCCTCACAGAACCGGCTGGAACGAATCCGCCCGCGCCATCCGCCAGGCATCGCGGAAGCGCGGGTCTTCGGTGCCTTCGAGCAACTCCCCCGGCCGCAGCGCCGGATAGAGCTGCGCGAATGATTTCACCTCGGTGGTCGCGGTGCGCTGCGTGAAGTGGATCGGGCGCAGCTCCTGCGGGTGCTCGAGGCCGGCCGCGGCGATCAGCTCGGAGAGCGAGTGCAGTGTCGCATGGTGGTAGTTGTGGACGCGGTCGATCTTGAGCGGCACGTAGAGCGCCCGTGCGCGCGTCGGATCCTGCGTGGCGACACCGGTCGGACAGCGGTCGGTGTGGCAGCTCAGGGACTGGATGCAGCCGAGCGAGAACATGAAGCCGCGCGCCGAATTGCACCAGTCGGCGCCGATCGCCATGGCGCGCGCCATGTCGAAAGCGGTCGCGACCTTGCCCGACGCACCGATCTTGATGCGGTCGCGCGCGTTGATGCCGACCAGCGCGTTGTGCACGAAGTTGACGCCCTCGCGCATCGGCATGCCGAGATGATCCATGAACTCCAGCGGCGCAGCGCCGGTGCCGCCTTCATTGCCGTCGACGACGATGAAGTCCGGATAGATGCCGGTCTCCAGCATGGCCTTGCAGATCGCCAGGAACTCCCAGGTGTGGCCGATGCACAGCTTGAAGCCGGCCGGCTTGCCGCCGGAGAGTTTTCGCATCTCGGCGATGAACTGCATCATCCCGATCGGGGTGGAGAAGGCGCGGTGCGAGGCCGGCGAGATGCAGTCCTCGCCCATGTTGACGCCGCGGATCTTTGAAATCTCTTCGGACACCTTGGCCGCCGGCAGCACGCCGCCATGACCGGGCTTGGCGCCCTGGCTGATCTTGAGCTCGACCATCTTGATCTGGTCTTCGGTTGCCACTCTTGCGAAGGCGTCCGGATCGAAGGTGCCGTCGAGGTGACGGCAGCCGAAATAGCCCGAGCCGATCTCCCAGATGATGTCGCCGCCCATCTCGCGGTGATAGGGGCTGACCCCGCCCTCACCGGTGTCGTGCGCGAAGCCGCCTCTCTTGGCGCCGGCATTCAGCGCGCGCACGGCATTGGGACTGAGCGCGCCAAAGCTCATGGCCGAGATGTTGAACACCGAGGCGGAGTAAGGCTTCGCGCAGTCCGGGCCGCCGATGGTGATACGGAATTTCTCATCGGCCCGCGTCTTCGGCGAGACCGAGTGATGCATCCATTCATAGCCCTCGCGATAAACATCCTCCTGTGTGCCGAAGGGTCGCTTGTCGAGCTGCATCTTGGCGCGCTGGTAGACCACTGCGCGGGTGTCGCGCGAGAACGGCATGCCGTCCTTCTCGCTCTCGAAGAAATACTGCCGCATCTCCGGGCGAATTTCCTCGAGCAGGAAGCGCATATGCGCCGAGATCGGGTAGTTGCGAAGGACCGCGTGGCCCTTCTGCAGGAGATCGCGGACGCCGAGCAGGGTGAGCCCGCCGAAGATCACGATGGGAATGATGAGGAGGTCGAAAATCTTGCGATCGGCGATGCCGAAGCCGATCAGGAGCGCGGTGACGACCGCGCAGATCGTCAGCACGATGAAGCGCGGCGAGAACGGGAGCAGCAGCGTCTCCATGACACCCTGTTCGAGAGGTCCCCTGGGCTGGTTGTGTGCTTTGTTGACGTTGGACACGATCACATCCTCATCGTCGGGCTGACGGGATACTTACTATACGCCTGCGCCTTCATACGGATATGACGCAGCCTGCGTTTCAGGCTAACGAATTCGCCCGGCGCAAATCAATCGCCGGGTGGGCAGGCTACTGCAGTGCAATAGACGGGAGTGAAATGGGGCAGCGGAAGTGCCCGAACTGTGTTCGAGACTGATTGTGGCGCCGCAAGTGTCGCCACAAACTCAACTGTCGTCCCGGGACGCGCCACCGGGTCCGCGCGAAGCGCGGCCCGATGACAGGCTCCGCGCGAGCCCGGGACCCATAACTACAGGATTGAGTTTGGCGAAGATGGGTCACCACCGTCTCGCGCCAAAACTCCTGCCTAGGGTTATGGATCCCGGGCTCGCCCCTTGCGCGCCCCGGGATGACGATGGTGAGATGGGGCGCGGCTGAAGCGCCACTCGCGACGTGGAACTTAGCGCTCCACGAAGGCCTTTTCGATCACGAAATGGCCTGGCTCGCTGCCGGAGCCCTCAGTGAAGCCGCGGCCCTCGAACATGCTACGGAGCTCTTCGAGCATCGCGGGGCTGCCGCACATCATGATACGGTCGGTTGCGATGTCGAGCGGAGCCTGCCCGATGTCGTTGAAGAGCTGCTCGGAGTTGATGAGGTCGGTGATGCGGCCGCGGTTGCGGAACGGCTCGCGAGTCACGGTCGGATAATAGACGAGCTTCTCGGAGAGAATCGGCCCGAACAATTCGTCATCGCGCAAGGTGGCGACGAGCTGCTCGCCATAGGCGAGTTCCGAGACCTGGCGGCAACCGTGAACCAGCACGATGGTCTCGAACCGGTCATAGACGTCGGGGTCCTTGATCAGGCTCGCGAACGGCGCAAGACCAGTGCCGGTCGACAGCAGAAGAAGCCGCTTGCCGGGAATGAGGTTGTCGGCGACGAGCGTGCCGGTCGCCTTGCGGCCGACCAGGATGGTGTCGCCTTCCTTGATCTTCTGGAGGCGCGAAGTGAGCGGGCCGTCCTGAACCTTGATCGAGAAGAACTCGAGCTCTTCCTCGTGATTGGCGCTCGCCATGCTGTAGGCGCGCAGCAACGGACGGCCGTCCACTTCGAGGCCGATCATGGCGAACTGGCCGTTCTGGAACCGGAAGCCGGTATCGCGGGTGGCGCGGAAGCTGAACAGGGTATCGGTCCAGTGCTGGACGGAAAGGACCTTCTCTCGATAAAACGCGCTCATGTGTTTCGATATTCCGAATCTATGCGGTTTTGAACAAAAGGGTTGCCCGGCCCCTTCAACGCGGGGCGAACACCACTGTCATGGCGGATGATCTCGCGTGGTTGATGTACGCCATTGAGATCAATAATCAACCTTGTTTGCGCAGCAATTGATGCCGATCAAACCGGCATTTCCCGTTGATTTGTCAGAACAATTAACGATTTTCTCTTTCCAGGCCGCATTGCAGCAATTTCTTTGCCCAAATGGCTCGCAAGGCAGCACTTAATTTCCATTTGGCTCGCGAGAAATTCATTAAGAATAGCTCTGCTTTTGGCGATGGCAGACCGCCGATTTCCGGCATGAAGCGACTCTTTTGGCGGGACAAGCATGATGCCAAGTAATGAACGGATATTCGTCCAGGCAATACGGAGCTATTGCACGCGGCACGGCATCGCCATCGACGTGCGCGCGGACGGCTGGCTGATCGCGATGGAGCGGGGCGAGACCCGCCGCTTCGCCTTCGGCTACGACGTCGGTCTCAACAGCGCCATTGCGCATCGCCTCGCCAACGACAAATCAGTTACATCAGAGGTGCTCGCGCTGGCAGGCGTACCCTCTATCGCCCATCACCTCTTCCTCAATCCGAAGCTGGGCGAGCACGTCGCCGGACCGCGCTGGTGGGAAGCCATGCTTCGGCTCTTGATGCAGAACCCGCAGGGGCTCGTGGTGAAGCCAAACGAGGGCACGGCCGGCCGGTCAGTCCTCAAGGTGATGAGCAGCGCCGAACTCGAACGCGCCGTGAGCGAAATCTTCGCAATGAGCCTCGGCCTGGTGATCTCACCCTATGTCGAGATCCAGGACGAGGTCCGGGTCATTCTCCTCGATGAGACGCCGATGGCGGTCTATGGCAAGAAGCGGCCGTCGGTGGTCGGCGACGGCGTGCAGACGCTGCGCGAACTGGCGGGCGCGGTGCCCCAGGTCAAGCTCGACGAGCTCGACGCGCGCGAACTGGCCACCATCGTGCCAAGGGGCCAGCGACGCGTCCTCACCTGGCGTCACAATCTCGATGCCGGCGCAAGGCCCGTCCTCATCGCGGACGGCGAGATCCGCGCCGTCTGCGCCAAGCTCGCCATCGACGCCGCCCGTGCCATCGGCATCACCTTCGCATCCATCGACCTCGTCCGCGCCGATGACGCGTGGCAGGTGCTGGAGATCAACTCCGGCGTGATGATGGAGGTGCTGGGGAAATTGTATCCGGACCTGGTGCAGGCGACGTACGACGCGGCGCTGGATCGGGTGTTTGGCGGGGAAGTGCGAGCGCGCTAATTGTTCGCGCCCGGCGAGTCGTCCATTGCCTTGAAGGCTTCCTCGAGTTGCAGCGAGATCGGCACGTTGAGCCGCTCGCCGGTCGGAAGCCTTGCCACGAACCATTTGTTGTAGAGTGGGACGAGGTCGTGGTTGGAGCCGAGCTTGCGGAAGGTGCGCTCGACCACGGCCGAGAGCTGTGGCTCGCCCTTGCGGAACATGATGCCGTAGGGGTCGTAGGACAAATAGTCGCCGGTGACGCGGAACTTGTCCTGCGCCTTGTGGCGCACGATCAGGCCGTAGAGCAGGATGTCGTCGGTCGCGAACGCGTCAGCCTTGCCATCAGCCAGCATCTGGAACGACTGCTCGTGATCGGGCGAGGCGATGATGTTGAGGCCGAGTGAAAACTTCTTGTCGGCCGCATGCATCGCCTGCTCGTTGGTGGTGCCCTTGGTCACCACCACCGTCTTGCCCTTGAGGTCGGTGACGGCAGACACGGCGGACGCCTTTGGCACCATCAGCTTGGTGCCGGCAACGAACATCAGCGGTGAGAACGCGACACGCTTGGCGCGCTCGGCATTGGCCGTGGTCGATCCGCATTCGAGATCGATCTTGTTCTGAAGCACGGCGTCGATGCGGTCGTCCGAGGTGACCTTGACGTACTCGATCTTGAGATCGGGATCGTCGACCTCGACGCCGATCTCCTCCACGATCGCCTCGCAGAGCTCGAGGCTGTAGCCGATCGGCCGGCCCGCCTGGTCGAGGAAGGAGAACGGCGGCGAGCTTTCGCGATAGCCAAGCCGCACGACGTGATTGCTCTTGATGGCTGACAACGTCGGGCTCAGCCCTTCACTGCCACCGGTCTGCCCAGAGGCGCCGGTTGCCAGCGCGCATGCCAGCAACAGGCCTGCCGATATCGCCGATGTCAGGCGCATGACGCGCTCCTGTCAGTGGCCGGCCATCGCGGGTACTTCGCCGGGCACCATGTCCGGCGTAGGAGCCTCGCCTGGTCCGAGCGCATGCTCGGGCCCGAGCTCGCCTTCCCACTTCGCGACCACGGCGGTGGCGAGCGAGTTGCCGATCACGTTGGTGGCGCTGCGCCCCATGTCGAGGAATGTGTCGATGCCCATGATCATCAACAGGCCCGCCTCCGGGATGCCGAACTGCGAGAGCGTCGAGGCGATCACGACCAGCGAGGCGCGCGGCACGCCGGCAACGCCCTTGGAGGTGATCATCAGCGTTGCGAGCATGGCAAGCTGCGTCGCGAGCGACATCTCGATGTGATAGGTCTGCGCGATGAAGATGCTCGCAAAGGTGCAGTACATCATGGTGCCGTCGAGGTTGAAGGAGTAACCGAGCGGCAGCACGAAGCTCGAGATCCGCGAGGAGGCGCCGAACTTGGTCAGCCCCTCCAGCGTCTTGGGATAGGCCGCTTCCGAGCTCGCGGTCGAGAATGCGATCATCAAGGGCTCGCGGATCAGCCGCAACAGGTGGCTGTAGCGCGGCCCGATCGCGACGAACCCGACGACGACCAGGATGCCCCACAAGATCAGCAGCGACAGGTAGAAGCCGCCCATGAACACGATGAGCTTCCACAGCACCAGCAGGCCGTTCTTTGCGACGGTCGCAGTGATCGCGGCCCAGACGGCAATCGGCGCGAACATCATCACATAGCTCGTCACCTTCAGCATGATGTGGGCGAGGTCGTCGATCAATCCGAGGATCTGCTTCGAGCGCTCAGGCAGGGCGCCCATCGCCACCGAGAAGAACACGGCGAAGATCACGATCTGCAGGATCTCGTTCTGCGCCATCGCATCCGCGATCGAGGTCGGGATCAGATGGGTGAGGAATTTCTCGATCGAGAAGGCGGAGACCGGCAGGCCGGTCGACTGCGCCTTGTCCGGCAGAGTGCCCGGGAAATTCGAGCCCGGCTGGAGCAGATTGACCATCAGGAGGCCAAGCAGCAGCGACACGAAAGAGGCGCTGACGAACCAGCCCATGGTCTTGGCGAAGATGCGCCCGAGCCTTGCGCCGGAGCCCATATGCGCGATGCCGCCGACGAGGGTCGCGAACACCAGCGGCGCGATGATCATCTTGATCAGGCGCAGGAACATCATGGCGATCAGGTTGATCGAGGCCGCCCACTCGGCACGGGTGTCGGGCATGAAATTGTAGATCGCCGACCCCACAACGATGCCCAGCACCATCGCGGCCAGAATGTATTGCGTAAACCTGTTCGACATTGCTGACCCCCGCGTATACCGGCGCTTCATAGTGTCGCAGATTTTGACAGCTACGCAACACGCTTGGCGAGCGCTCGCGTTGGCCGGATGTTCCCGTTGTGTAAAGGGGTGGAGCGATCTAGCTTTCACGCAGCGCACAACGGATGCGGCTTGCATGTTTTCTGCGCGGCAACTGCATCAATAAAAGTCAAACAATTAGAGAGGGGATGACCCATGAGCGGGACCGTCAATCGCCAGATCCTTCTGGTGGAGAAGCCGAGCGGCAAGCTTGGACCGGAGCATTTCAGGATGGTCGAGGGCGCCGTGCCGGAGCCGAAGGACGGCGAGGCGCTGTTGCGCGTGCGGTACATCTCGCTCGATGCCGCCAACCGCGCCTGGATGCATGGAGCGACCTATCGCTCGGCGGTCGAGGCCAACAGCGTAATGGCGGGCGGCGCCATCGCCGAGGTCGTCAGCTCGAAGGCCGCGGGGATCGCGGCCGGTGACATCGTGTTCGGCGATACCGGCTGGCAAGACTACGCCGCAGTGCCCGCAAAGCATCTCACGAAAATGCCGAAGCTCGAGCCTCTGACGCATCTGCTCAGCGTGTTCGGCATCGCCGGCCTCACCGCCTATTTCGGCCTGCTGGAGATCGGCAAGCCCAAGGAGGGCGAGACGGTCGTTGTCTCGGCAGCTGCTGGCTCGGTTGGATCGATCGTCGGACAGATCGCCAAGATCAAGGGATGTCGCGTGATCGGCATCGCCGGCGGCGCGGACAAGTGCAACTGGCTCACCTCGGAACTCGGCTTCGATGCCGCGGTCGATTACAAGGACGGCGCGGTGTTCAAGGCGCTGCGCGCGGCCGCGCCTGATGGCATCGACGTCTATTTCGACAATGTCGGCGGCGACATTCTGGAAGCCTGCCTGCCACAGATGAACAATTACGGCCGCATCGCCTGCTGCGGTGCTATCTCGCAATATGATGGCGCGCCGTCCGCGCATGGCCCGCGCGGCGTGCCCGGCTTGATCGTGGTGAAGCGGCTCGTGATGCAGGGCTTCATCGTGATGGACTACATGGACCAGAGCCAGCGTGCGCTCGCCGACCTGCAAGCCTGGGTCAAGTCGGGACAGTTGAAGGTGCAGGAGGACATCATCAATGGCCTCGAGAACACGCCGCGGGCGCTGATCGGATTGCTTGCGGGCGACAACCGCGGCAAGCGCATGGTCAAGCTCTGATGATGGTGTCCCGCTACATTCGGTGGGCATAATCTACTTGCGGTAGATGCCAAAGCGGCCAATGATGCCCCGCGCGCCTCGCGCCGATTGCGATCATATGACTTTTTCGAAGCCTCGATTTTCAAGGCATGGGCTTCACCAAGGGCAGGAATTGACGCAAATGTTCAACAGCTCAAGAATTGTCGCAACGCGCAACGCGTTGCTGACGGCGGCTCTCTTCGCAACTGCAGCACCGATCTTCGCGCAGGCCCCGACCGACGCGCAGAAGAGTGCGATCCGGTCCGCATGCCGGGCCGACTATCAGGCGCATTGCGCGAGCGTGACACCGGGCGGCGCCGAGGCGCTGCAATGCCTGAACAAGAACATGTCGAGCCTGTCGTCGGCCTGCCAGAGCGCGGTGCGCGCGATCGAACCGGCGGCCGCACCAAAGACCGAAGCCGCGCCGGCCGCACCGAAGGCCGAATCGGCGCCTTCCGCTGAACCCGCCAAGCCGGCCGCCGCGACCGAAGCACCCAAAGCCGAGACGCCCAAAGCTGCCGCGGCCAAGCAGCCGAGCAGCGCACAGGTCTCCGCGATCAAGAGCGCCTGCCGCTCCGACTATCCAAAAGTCTGCGCCGGCGTGCCGCCCGGCGGCGCGCCCGCGCTCGAATGCCTGGAGAAGAACAAGGCGAGAGTCTCGTCCGCCTGCGCGAAGGCAGTGAGCGCTGCCAGTGGCGGCGGCGCGGCGGCCGCGGCAGCGCCCGCGGGCACGGCACCCGCAGCGGCCGCACCCGCGGCAGCACCGGCGGTGATCGTGCTGCGGCCCTTGCGGCCGCGCGAGGAACTGATCATCGTACGTTCGGCCTGCGGCGGCGATGTCCGGACATTGTGCGCCGGCGTGGCGCCGGGAGGCGGCCGCATTGCGCAATGCCTTGCAACCAACGCCGCGACACTGTCGCCCGCCTGCAAAGAAGTCCTTGCCCCCTTCGCTGCGCGCTAGGATCGCGCTAGGATGCCGAGTCCTTGGACGCAGCGCTTCACCCAGGCGCCATTCACCAGCGCGGTCGTGCACTTGGCGCCACGGACCAGAGCCGATGAGTTAGCGAGGTCGTAAGCACACTGTCGGTCAGGGAGGATAACGTTGCAGATCGCCGTGATCGGCGGGGGGCCCGGCGGGCTCTACTTCGCCTATCTCTGGAAGAAGCGCCACCCCGAGGACCAGGTCGACCTGTTCGAGCAGAACCCGGCCGACGCGACCTGGGGCTTTGGCGTTGTCTTCTCGGATGAGGCGCTGGAGTTCCTGCGCGCCGACGACCCTGACACCGTCGACGCGATCACGCCGCACATGGAGAGCTGGGAAAACATCACGCTGAACCTCGGCGGAGACAGCGTCGCCATCGACGGCGTCGGCTTCTCCTCGATCGGGCGGCTCGAGCTCCTGAAATTCCTCCAGCAGCGCGCGCTCGATGCCGGCGTCACACCGCGCTTCGATACGCCGGTCCATTCCATCGATCAGGTCAACGGCCATGATCTGATCGTCGCCGCCGACGGGCTCAACTCGCTAGTGCGCCGCACCTATGAAGGCGATTTCGGCACCTCGCTGTCCTACTGCTCCAACAAATTCGTCTGGTACGGCACCTCGAAACGCTTCGACACGCTGTCGCAGACCTTCGTGAAGACCGACCGCGGTGCCTTCAATGCCCATCACTACCGCTACTCGCCGACCATGAGCACCTTCCTGGTCGAGTGCGACCATGCCACCTGGCAGGCGTATGGCTTTGCCTACAAGGACGTCGAGCAATCCAAGGGCGTGTGCGAGGAGGTCTTTGCGGATACGCTCGGCGGTCACTGCCTGGTCTCGAACAAATCGGTCTGGCGCAACTTCCCCTGGGTCTGGAACGAGCACTGGTCGTTCAAGAACATGGTGCTGATCGGGGATGCCTTGCACTCGGCGCATTTCTCGATCGGCTCGGGCACGCGGCTCGCCATCGAAGACGCAATTTCGCTGGTGAGGGCGCTGGAATCGGACGCGCATCTTGCCACCGCGCTGCACCGCTATCAGGCCGAACGCAAGCCGATCGTGCAAAAGCTCGTCAGCGCAGCGCGCACCTCGGCCGGCTGGTATGAGCATTTTGCCGAGCACATGAAGCTCGACCTGATGGATTTTGCCTACAGCTACATCACCCGCTCGGGGCGGATCGACGATGCGCGCCTGCGCCATATGTCCCCGGCCTTCATGGCCCGCTACGAGGCGGAAAAGAACGGCGGAAGCCCGGAATGAGGGTGTGACCTGCAGGCGCTGCTCACGGTGTGAGAGGATGACGTGAGGGACGCACTATGCCGCTCCACTACCGATGTCATCCCGGCGAAGGCCGGGATCCATAACCACAGAAAGCCGTTGTGGCGCGAGATAGTGGTTACCAGTCTACGCCAAACTACTCCCTTGGGTTATGGGTCCCGGGCTCGCGGAGCCTGTCATCGGGCCGCGCTTCGCGCGGACCCGGTGGCGCGCCCCGGGACGACAGCAGAGCGTTAGGCCGCTCCCTCGCCAACCTGATACGTCTGCACACCCTCACCCCGCCTTCCCCAGATGCTCCAGCGCGTCCTCGGCGCGCAGGGGGACGCGGGAGGCTTCGTTGTTGAGATCGACGAGCTGCATGAGCAGCGTCATCAACGTCTTGCGGTCGGCGGATTTGAGCGGCTCCAGCATGCGCGCCTGGGCGCGTTCGACCGCAGGGATGATGTCCTTGAGGATCTCGGCACCCTGCTTCGTCGGATAGAGTAGCTTGATCCGCTTGTCCTCGGGCGCCGGCTTGCGCTCGATATAGTCCTTGGCCTGGAGCCGCTCGATGACGCTGCCGAGGGTCGAGCGGTCAAAGGCGATCACCGCGGACAGCCGCGTTGCATCGATGCCGGGATGGGTATGGATCGCGACCAGCGCCGCATATTGCACCGGCGTCAGGTCGAATGCCTTGCACTCCTCCATGAAGATCGAGACCGCGATCTGCTGCATGCGCCGGAACAGATAGCCCGGCGCGGCATAGACCGCGTCCATCGTGATCGCAGAAGGAGGCCTACTCGGCATCGGGCTGCTGTTCCGGCGCGGCGTTGGCGAAGGCCGGCAGCGCCTTCGCCGCAGCTTCCGCCTGGAGCAGACGCGGATAGGCCGAGACGTCGACGCCGAAGCGGCGGGCATTGCCGAGCTGCGGCACCAGGCAGAGCTCGGCCAGCGTCGGCGCGTCGCCGAAGCAGAACGGCCCCGGCCCGTTCTTCACCAGCGTCTCGCAGGCCGACAGCCCCTCGCGATTGACCCAGGCGGCCCATTCCTGGACCTTCTCCTCCGCCAGCCCAAGCTCCCGCAGGCGCGCCAGCACTTTCAGGTTCTGCACCGGGTGGGTATCGCAGGCGATGGCAAGCGCGAACGCGCGCACCTTGGCGCGGCGCAAGCTATCCTTCGGCAGCAGGGGCGGATTGGGTTGGATCTCATCCAGCCATTCGATGATGGCGAGCGACTGCGTGAGGATCGTGCCCGCATCATCCTCCAGCGCCGGCACCAGGCCTTGCGGGTTGATGGCGAGATAGGCGGGCGCGCATTGCTCGCCCTTGCGCAAATGATGCGGCAGGTGAGCGGCGGTCAGGCCCTTCAGGTTCAGCGCGATCCGCACCCGATAGGCCGCGCTGGAGCGGAAATAACCATGCAGCTTCATCGGAACCCTCCCTTTTGGTTTCTCGTCCGTCAAGTTGACGCTATCCAGATTGACAGTATACTGTCAATCTACAAAGCGAACGGGAGGCTCGCCATGGAAGCCGTTGCGAAGACACCGGAACGCGAGGCGTTCTACAGGAAGATCGACGGCGAAAACCTCACCGCGCTCTGGACCGTGATGAGCGATCTGATCACGCCGGAGCCAAGGAGCGCCTGTCGGCCGCATTTGTGGAAGTTCGACGTCATTCGCGACTACATGACCGAAGCGGGCAAGCTGATCACCGCCAAGGAAGCCGAGCGGCGGGTGCTGATCCTGGAAAATCCAGGCCTCCGCGGACAGTCGAAGATCACGACCTCGCTCTATGCCGGCGTACAGATGGTGGTGCCCGGCGACGTCGCGCCCGCGCATCGTCACAGCCAGTCGGCCTTGCGCTTCGTGCTCGAAGGCAAGGGCGCCCACACTGCGGTCGACGGCGAGCGCACGGCGATGGAGCCCGGCGACTTCATCATCACGCCGTCGATGACCTGGCACGATCATTCCAACGAGACGGATGAGCCGATGTTCTGGCTCGACGGTCTCGACATCCCCCTGGTGCAGTTCTTCGACTGCTCCTTTGCGGAAGGCGCCAAGGAGGACAAGCAGAAGATCACGAAACCCGCGGGCGACAGCTTTGCGCGTTACGGCCACAATCTGCTGCCGGTCGACGTGAAGCGAAACTCGAAGACCTCGCCGATCTTCAGTTATCCCTATGCCTACACCCGCGAGGCGCTGGAGAAGGCCAAGGCGCGCGAGGAATGGGACGCCTGCCACGGCTTGAAGCTCAGGTTCAGCAACCCCGAGACCGGTGACTATGCGATGCCGACGATCGGCACGTTCATCCAGCTGCTGCCCAAGGGTTTCAAGACCGCGCGCTATCGCTCCACCGACGCGACCGTGTACTGTGCCATCGAAGGCAAGGGCCGCACCCGCATCGGCGATGCGACCTTCGAATGGGGCCCGCGCGACCTGTTCGTGGCGCCGAGCTGGCACTGGGTGACGCACGAAGCCGAGACGGATGCCGTGCTGTTCAGCTTCTCCGACCGTCCGGTGCAGCAGAAGCTCGACCTCTTCCGCGAGGATCGCGGCAATGCGTGAGGGCAGCGTTGTAGATGCCGTAAGGTGGGCAAAGGCGCGTTAGCGCCGTGCCCACCATCTTTCCATGAATGAAGCAGACGTGGTGGGCACGCTTTCGCTTTGCCCACCCTACGGCATCTGTGCCGGCCTCACCGCCAGTGCAGCAGCCGCGTTTCCAGCCAGTTGATTACTTTCCCGACCGCAAGCCCGAATACCGACAGGATCACAACGCCCGCAAGCAGCTGATCCGTCTGCATGAGATTGCCGGCCTGGAGCACGAAGGCACCGATGCCGAACTGGGCGCCGATCATCTCGGCGCTGACGACGAGCAGCAGCGCCACCGAGGCCGTGATGCGAAAGCCGGCGAGGATCGAGGGCAGCGCGCCCGGCCAGACCACTTTGCGCACGATGGTGGCGAACGGCACGTTGAAGCTCTGCGCCATGCGGATGAGATTACGCGGCACCGCATCGACGCCGCTATAGACCGAGATCGCGGTCGAGAAGAACACCCCGAGCGCAATGGTCGCGATCTTCGGTTCTTCGCCGATGCCGAGCCAGAGGATGAGCAGCGGTAACAGCGCGATCTTCGGGATCGGGAACAGCGCCGAGATGAAGGTGATGCCGACGCTGCGCGCGAGCCGCGACAGGCCAATGGCAAAGCCGACCGCAACACCGGCCGCGGTGCCGAGCAGCCAGCCGACACCGATGCGCAGAAGCGAGGCGGAGACGTGCTGCCAGAGCGCGCCGGACACGGCGAGCTCGTAGATCGCGCGCGCGATCGCCGATGGTGGCGGCAGGAACAGCGGATTGACGAGGCGCGCGCTGCCCGCGGCCTGCCACAGCGCAATGACGAGCGCGAGCGCGACCCAGCCGCCAAAACGACTGCTCGCCGGCACGAAGCCCGCGCCGCGAAAGCGGACCGGCCGCGTCGCAGCATCCTTTGCCCGCGCTTCCGCCTGTGGCGCGCGATCAAGCATGCTGGACCTCGCGCTCGGCATCGATCGCTTCGTTACGGATCAGCGACCAGATCTGGTTCTGCAGCGCGAGCAGCTTTTCACGCGCGGCAGCCTCGCCCCGTTCGGCGCGCGTCATCGGCACTGTCACGACTTCGCGAATGCGGCCGGGCCGCCGCGACAACACGACGATGCGGTCGGCAAGGCGCGCCGCCTCTTCGAGATTGTGGGTAACATAGACCGCGCCCATGCCGCCATCGGCGAGCAGGCCGACGAAGTCCTCCATCAACAGCTCTCGGGTCTGCGAATCCAGCGCCGAGAGCGGCTCGTCCATCAGGAGGATTGCGGGTCTCACCGCAAGCGCGCGCGAAATGCCGACGCGCTGGCGCATGCCGCCGGAGAGCTGCTTGGGATAGGTCTTGCGAAAATCGGTAAGTCCCGTACGGCGCAGGGCATCGTCGACCTGCGCGCGGCGTTGTGCGGACGAAAGCTGCGTGTGCAGCAGCACGAATTCCACGTTCTCCTCCACCGTGGCCCAGGGCAGCAGCGCAAAATCCTGGAACACGAAGGTCAGCGGATTGAGGCTGTCCGCAGGCGGCGCGCCACGCAGCTCGGCCGCGCCGGATGACGGCAGCAATAGCCCACCCAAAATCGACAGCAGCGTGCTCTTGCCGCAGCCCGACGGCCCGACAATCGCCACCACCTCGCCCGCGCTGACGGTGAAGGAGACGTCGTCGAGCACCGCGAGCTCGCCGAAGCGGTGGGTGATGTGGTTGGCGATCAGGTCCATCTGCTAACCCGCGCTATGGACCCGTCATCCCTTGCACAACGGCTTCGCCGTTGTTGCAGGGGTGCTCGCGAAGCGAGCCTCGAAGGATGACGGAGATGAGTGATCGCCTGGGGCATCAATCCGCCTTCACATAATCCTTGGCGATGATCGTATCCGCATCAAAGCCCTTGTCGGCAAAGCCCTGCGCTTGCAGCCATTTGATCTGGTTGTCGACGTTCTTCACGTCCAGCTTGCCGTCGGGATCGATATAGGCGCAATTGCCGACCACCTGCTCGACCGGCAGGTTGGTGTACCTGGCAATGATCTCGAGCAGCGGTTTTGTCTGCTCGTTGATCGGCACGGTGCCGTCCTTCATCGCGGCGAGAATGACGTCGTGATATTCGCGATCGGCTTTTGCCAGCGCGCCGAGCAGCTTCGTCACCAGCACTTTGTTGGCGAGCGTCTTGGGAGAGGCGAACACGGCGCCGAGTTGCCAGGGCGTCTCATCGCCGACCCAGCCCAGGAATTTCGCGCCGCCCTCGTCCATCAGCTTGCGCGCGGTGGAGATCGGAAGCAGCGCGGCGTCGACCGTTTCGCCCTTCAGCGCAGCCGCCGCATTCGACAGCGATTGCAGCGGCACGATCTTCACGTCTGATAGCTTGAAGCCGTACTTGTCCGCGAGCAGGCCGAGTGAATAGTGAAAGGACGATCCGACCTGCGTCATCGCCACGCGCTTGCCGGCGAGATCTTTTGGCGTCTTCAGGCCAGCCGCGTAGGCATTATTGCTGGCGAAATAGCCGATCAGGGGATAGCCGGCCTTTTCGCGGCTCATGCCGCCGATCACCTTCAGCGTGCCCTTGCCGGCGAGATTGTAGAGACCGGCGGTGAAGGCGGTGATACCGAAATCGACGTCGCCCGAGGTCGTGGCGACGGCGATCGGCTGCGCCGCATCGAAGAACTTCAGCTCGATATCGAGGCCGGCATCGCGGAAATAGCCCTTGTCCTGCGCGATGAAGACTGGCGCGGAGGACGACAGCCTGAGCACGCCAATTTTAGCCTTTAGCGGCTCCTCGGCCTGCGCTGCTCCAATCGTCGTCAGCGCCAACAAACCCACACCCGCGAACCGCGCAACCCAACCCATCCGTCTTCCTCCGTCGTCTCTTTACAGGCCCTCTGGCACGGTCTGGTCCCGCCCGATGAAGGCGCCCTGTTGTTTCAATGTTTCCTGCAGTTTTTCAACCGGGATGTCACGCGGGATCTGGTTGCCTGCCAGCGCCAGCGCAGCGGCGGAACCGGCCGCCTCCCCCATCACGAAGCACGCCCCAGAGACGCGTGCCGCCGATTGGCCCTCATGGGTCATGGAGGCGCAGCGGCCGGCGACCAGGAGATTGTCTAGCCCCTCCGGAAGGAGCATGCGATACGGCAATTCGTTGTAGCCGCGCGATTCCGGGATTGGCGGGAACGTGAAGACGACGTCGCCCGGCACATGCGCTTCGATCGGCCAGCCATTGACGCCTATGGAATCCTCGAACGAGGCGCAGGTGAGCACGTCCTCGCCGCTGAGCTGATAGGCCCCCGTAATGCGGCGAGTCTCGCGGATGCCGAGCTGCGGCGGCAGGTCGACGATGTAGGATTTTTCAAAGCCCGGGACGGTGCGCAGGAATTCGAAAGCCGCGAGCGCTTGCCTGCGACCGTCGATCTCGCCGCGGGTGAGATCGTCGGGCTCGACACCGTTGATGGCATGGCCGTCCTCGCGCGCGACCTGGGTGAAATTCACCCGCCATTCGATGCCGTGGCGCTGCGGCCGCACGATCGCGCTTTTTCGCGGAAAGCTGTGCGTGCCGGCGACGAGCGCCTTTTCCATCAACTGCGGAATGGTGCGCCAGGCCTCGCCAGCCTTGTCCGGATCAATGCCATTGAGGCGGAACATCATCGACGGATAGAGCGGATGGCCGTGTTCGTCGCCGATCTCGAAAGGCGCGCCGGCCCAGACTGCGAGATCGCCGTCGCCGGAGCAATCGATGAAGATCTCGGCTCGCACCGCCTGCCGTCCCGCCTTGGTCTCGACCATCAGCGCGTCGATGCGGCGCGCATCGCCCATCACGACGCCGGCGCCGAGTGCGTGGAAGAGGATATCGACCTTGTGGCTGGCGAGAAGATCATCGGCCGCGATCTTGTAGGCGGCCGTGTCATAGGCCTGCGCAAAGACCTTGCCGAGGATCAGATGCGGCTCGTTGAGGCCATCGAGCCGATTGATCCGCGCGAGCAACTCTGAGGCCATGCCCTGCACGAGACGGTGGTGCCTGCCATAGACATTACCGTGCAAGCCGCAAAAGTTGGTGACGCCGGCGGCCGTGCCCATGCCGCCCAAGAAGCCGTAGCGCTCGATCAGGAGCGTTCGCCGCCCTTCCCGCGCGGCCGAGGCCGCTGCGATGATGCCGGCCGGCCCGCCGCCGAGCACGACCACTTCATATTCGCCGTAGAGCGGCACCTGGCGCGCAGGTTCCCGAATGGATTTTTGGTGCAAGACGATCTTCCGGTCGTTTGAGGCCCAAGGCGGCCTTTCTTGCTATCTCGACAAAGCGATCGACGATGTAAAGCCCTGTGGCGCCACAAGACGATTGATCCCGTTCAGCGGAACTGACAGAACAGGCGTCCCCCTAGGATCGATACCTTTGAAACGCACTCTAATTTCGCTGATCTGCCTTGCGATCACCGCCGCGCCCGCTTCCGCGCTGGAGCAGAACTGCCGCTTCATCCAGGCCAAGGCCGACCGCGAGGCCTGCTACAAGCGACAGGAGGAAGAGCTTGCGGCCAAGCGCAAGCCGGAGCCGCCACGCGAGAGCACCACACTCGAATCGATGAAGCAGATGCGGCAGGACGACGACGCGGTCTACCGCAGCATGAGCGGCATCTGCCGCGGCTGCTGAGCGAAGAAGCCGAGCACACGCTGACGATCATTGGCAAGATCGATTTTGCCCCGAACTCGCCGCACCTCTCCCGCTTGCGGGAGAGGTCGGCGCGAAGCGCCGGGTGAGGGCTTTCTCCACGCTGGGATTGTCCATTGCGGAAACACCCCCACCCCAGCCCTCCCCCGCAAGCGGGAGAGGGAGCGCACCGCCTTCGCGGCAACAATCGAGCTTCTTCTCATCCTGCTTTCGGCCTTGCCGCCCCACTTCGCCGCGCGCTTCTCGGCAAAGGACGCCAGCCCTTCAGCCGCTTCCGCGCTCTGGCGCTTGAGCGAGTGCAAATGAACGAGGCGCGCATAGGCGGCGTCATCGACGCTCATGCCGCCGAACGAGCTCTCCAGCGCGAGCCGCTTGGTTTCCGCCATCGCCTCCGGCCCGTTGGCGAGCAACTGCTCGATGACCTTCGCACCGGCGGCCTCCAGCTCGGCGAGCGGCACGACCTCATGAACGAGGCCAATTCGGCGCGCCTCTTCGGCGCCAAACCGCTCGCCGGTCAGCGCGTAGCGGCGGACCTGACGCACGCCGATGGCGTCGCAGAGCTGCGGGATGATGATCGCAGCGGTCAGGCCCCAACGCACCTCGGTGATCGAGAACAGCGCATTGTCGGCCGCGATCACGACGTCGCAAGCCGCGATCACGCCGGTGCCGCCACCGAAGCAGCCGCCCTGCACGAGGGCCACGGTCGGGATCGGCAGCGTGTTCAGCCGCTGCACGGCCTCGAAGGTCGCCCGCGAGGCGGCCTCGTTCTCTCCAGGCAATTGCGGACGCACGCTGTTGATCCATTTGAGGTCGGCGCCGGCCTGAAAATGCTTGCCGTTGCCTTTGAGCACCACGACGCGCAAATCGGGTTTCCCGCCCAATTCGTCCATCGCCGTGAGCACACCTGATATCAGCGCACCGTCATAGGCATTGTTGACCTCGGGTCGATTGAGCGTGATGGTCGCGACCCCGCGCTCATCAAGGGTCCACAAAACGGGGCTGGCCGGCATGGGCGATCCTCTCGGCATTATTCTTTCTCAGGCCACGCACTATGACCGTGGCCGCGCCCCTTGATCCATCACTTTCCGCGGGGAGGCGGTCGCGCCCATCGCATGGCGGCTTGTGCCATGCTGGCCGCCGGCGCGAGCCAAAGATCAATCCTCGGGACGGGGCGGTCATATCATGCGGATTTGCATTTTCGGCGCGGGCGCCGTCGGCAGCCACCTTGCGGTGCGGCTTGCACGCGCCGGCCACGAGGTCTCCTGCGTCATGCGCGGACCGCATCTGGAGGCGGTGCGCGCCAACGGCCTGAAGCTGCGCGTCGGCGAGGCGGAAATTTGTGCCAAGGTCCGCGCCTCCGGTGATCCGGCCCAACTCGGGCCGCAGGACGTCGTGATCTCTACGCTGAAGGCAACCGGCCTGCCGGGCCTCGTCACCGGCATCGCGCCGCTGCTTGGCGAAGAAACCGCGATCGTCTTCGCGCAGAACGGCATTCCCTGGTGGTACAATATTGGGCTACCGCCGCGGCACCCCGCCCCGCCCGACCTCGCCTTCCTCGATCCCGGCGCGCGCCTGAAGAAAACGATTGGCAAGGAGCGGATCGTTGGCGGCGTCGTATTCTCCTCCAATGAAGTGGTCGAGCCCGGCATCGTCGAAAACCTCTCGCCGGACCGCAACCGGCTCTTGGCCGGCGAATGCGACGACCGCACCAGTGAGCGCATCAACCGGCTCCGCGCGGCACTGAACGAGGCAAAGCTCGACTCGCCGCCCATCTCTGACATCCGCGAAGCAATCTGGTCAAAGCTCCTGACCAACATGTCGCTCTCAGTGCTCTGCCTGCTTACCGGTCTCACGGCGCGCGGCGTGCGCAACGACCCCGCCTTCACCGACGTCATTCCGCGCCTGCTCAACGAGGCCAACGAGATCGCTCAGCATTACATCCCCGAGGTCAAGCGGGTGACCCGCAGCGGCCCGGCGCCCAACCACAAGCCGTCGCTGCTCCAGGACTACGAGCTCGGCCGCGCCATGGAGATCGACGTGCTGGTGAAGGCGCCGGCCGCCTTTGCCCACGCTGCGGGCCTGTCGACCCCGTCACTCGACCTGGTCGCGGCCCTCGCGATCCAGAAGGCACGCGACAAGGGGCTTTATGCGGGATGACTGCGCAAAGGCTCAGATGAGCTCATCGATCCACGCCGCGAGCGCATCAAGCACCTCTTCAATCGCCTCTTCATTGCTACGGCCGGACTTCCGCAAGACCAGGAAGGAGTGATCGCCTCCGGCGACCTCGTGCAGCGTAGCCTTCGGGCCGAGTTCCTTGATCACGGGTTCGAGGCAGCTGAGATCGGCGAGCCGGTCGCGCGTGCCTTGCAGGAACAGCATCGGGATATCGATCCCGGCGAGATGAGCCGCGCGCTCGATCGATGGCTTGTTGTCGGCATGCAGGGGAAAGCCGAGGAAAGCGAGCCCGCGCACACGGGGCAGCGGCGCCTTGGACTGCGCTTGCGAGGTCATGCGCCCGCCGAACGATTTTCCGCCGGCGAACAGCGGCAGACCAGGACAGAGCCGCGCCGCCTCGTCGACCGCCGCCCGCACCGCGGCGTGCGCGATCGCAGGCGTGTCGGGGCGGCCCTGCTTCTTCTCCATGTAGAGAAAATTATAGCGCAGCGTCGCGATGCCGCGCTCGGCCAGTCCTGCCGCGACCTTGTCCATGAACGAATGCCGCATGTCGGCGCCCGCGCCATGGGCCAAGACGTAGCAGGCGCGGGGCTTGTCCTGCATCGTCAGCAGTGCGGAGACGACGCCCACGCGCTCGATGTCGATCTTGAGCTCTGTCGCCTTGAGCTCAGTCGTTTTGGCAGTCACAATCACACACCCTGAAAGGCTCGAATCCGGTTGCCTTGGTAGCGCCACCGGCGCAGCCTGAAAACACAATAATTGCCGCTATCGGCTGGCGTACCTACGCCACTGCATCACGATGCGAGGTTTTTATGTCTTATCGCTCCTCCTGGATGACCGAAGAGCTCGAGATCTTCCGCGACCAGTTCCGGAAATTCCTCGCCAAGGACCTCGCGCCGCATGCTGAGAAGTGGCGCGCGCAGAAGATGGTCGACCGCTCCGCCTGGCGCGGGCTCGGCGAGATGGGCGCGCTGCTGCCGAGCGTGCCCGAAGCCTATGGCGGCCTGGGCGCGACCTTCGCCTATGAAGCCGCGGTGCTGGAGGATATCGAGAGCACGGTGCCGGAGGTGACGACCGGCGTCTCTGTCCACAGCGCCATCGTCGCCCACTACATCCTCAACTACGGCTCGGAGGAGCAGAAGACGCGCTGGCTGCCGAAGATGGCATCGGGCGAGATGGTCGGCGCCATCGCCATGACCGAGCCCGGCACCGGCTCGGACCTGCAGAGCGTCAAGACCACGGCGAAGAAGCAGGGCAATTCCTACGTCATCAACGGCCAGAAGACGTTCATCACCAACGGCCAGGCCGCCGACCTCGTCATCGTCGTCGCGCGCACCGGCGAGGTTGGCGCCAAGGGCATCTCGCTGATCGTGGTCGAGACCGCAGCCGCTGAAGGCTATCGCCGCGGGCGCAACCTCGACAAGATCGGCCTGCACGCCTCCGATACGTCGGAACTGTTCTTCGACAACGTCACGGTGCCGCCGGAAAACCTGCTCGGCAAGGAAGAGGGGCAAGGCTTCGTGCAACTGATGCAGCAACTGCCGCAGGAGCGCCTCTCGCTCGCGGTCGGCGCCGTCGCGTCGATGGAGCGCGCAGTGAAGCTCACCACCGATTACACCAAGGAACGCACCGCCTTCGGCAAGCCGCTGCTCGAATTCCAGAACACCGCGTTCAAGCTCGCCGAGCGCAAGACCGAGGCGATGATCGCCCGCGTCTTCGTCGACTGGTGCGTCGAGCGTCTGATCGCAGGAGATCTCGACACCGTCACCGCCTCGATGGCGAAATACTGGTGCTCGGAAAAGCAGGTCGAGACCGCCGACGAATGCCTCCAGCTGTTCGGCGGCTATGGCTACATGCAGGAATACCCGATCTCGCGCATCTTCATCGATTCCCGCATCCAGAAGATCTATGGCGGCACCAACGAGATCATGAAGCTGTTGATCGCCAGATCGCTGTAATCAGGTCCCTGTAGCGCGATTACTTCATCCGTTTGTCGGCGGCGACGAAGTCGATGAAGGTCCTGACTTTCGCGGAGAGATATTTGCGGCTCGGATAGACCGCGAACAGTTTTCCCACGAAGATGATCTGGTCGGGCATGACGTGCTCGAGACGTCCGGCCGCGATGTCGTCAGTGACCAGCCATTTCGGCAGGAAAGCGAAGCCCATGCCTTCGAGCGCTGCCATGTGCAGCAGCGTTTCGTTGCCGCTGCGCAGCACCGGGTTCAGCTTGATGGTCTCGGTGCCGCGCTCGCCGGTAAGGGAGAAGCTCTCGCCCGGATAAAGCGCGTAGTGCAGCAGGGCCTGGCCGGAAAGATCGGCCGGCTTCGTCGGGCGACCAGCGCGTTTGAGAAAGGCGGGAGCTGCGACCATGTAGAACGGGACGCCGGAAATCGGCCGTGCGATCAGCGCCTCGTCGGGTGCGCCCGTCGCGCGCAGCGCGAGATCGAAGCCTTCCTCGACGAGGTTGACCAGCCGCCCGCTGAGATCGACGTCGAGGCGCACCTCGGGATAGCGGGCCTGGTACTCCGCCAGCACACCGGCGAACATCGCATTCGCCATCCACACCGGCGCCGTCAGCCGCAACACGCCGCGCGGGACGACGGTCGCCTTGCTGACGGCGGCTTCGACCTCGTCGAGCGAATCGAGCATCTGGCGCGCCTGCTCGAAATAGAGCGTGCCGCTCTCGCTGAGGCTCACGCGCCGGCTGGTCCGGTTGAGCAGCCGCGTGCCCAGCCGCTTCTCGAGCTGCATCACGTGCTTGCTCGCCATCGCGGGCGAAATGCGCAGGCGCTGGGCGGCGGTCGCAAAGCTCTTCAGCTCGGCGACCAGACAGAACACCCTCATGCTGACCAACGAATCCATGAGATCATCAACATCCAGGAAAGGAACTCCTACCGAAATGCATAATGATCAAAGATCGTGAAACTATCAAATGGTGGCAACCCACTCATTGGAGAAAACCACCATGTCGACTACCGCCATTGAAGCCGCCGCGCCGGGACGCCCGCTTCGAGCCGGACTCTGGATTGCCCAGGTCCTGATCTTTCTGGCCTTTGGCTCAGCCGGACTCGTGAAGCTGCTTACGCCTATTCCGCAGCTTGCCGAGATGATGCCTTGGGCGGGCCAGTATTCGGAAGGCTTCGTTCGCACCATCGGTCTCATCGACCTCGCTGGCGGGATCGGCATTCTCCTGCCGGCGCTGACGCGCATCCTGCCGCGGCTGACGGTGCTGGCCGCGCTCGGCTGCACGGTGTTGCAGGTGTTTGCGCTCGTCTTCCACATCTCACGCGGCGAGGCCGCGGTGACCCCGCTCAACTTCGTCCTGCTGGCGCTCGCTCTCTTCGTGCTGTGGGGACGCGGCCGCAAGGCGCGGATTGCTGCGCGTCGGTTCTGACACAGACCTCGTGGCGCCAGCGATGGTCCTCTCCAACCCATTGTCACGCCGCGGACTGATCGCGGGCGCCTCGATCCTGACCGCGGCCAGCTCACATGCCGCGGCCAAGGAGGATCGCCTCGTCGACGGCGTGGTGATCCTGATCGACAGCAACGAGCCCTATGTCATGGGGCATGCGATCAGCTACTCGGCCAATCTCGCAAAGCATTTTGCCGAGAAAGGCACAAGGCTCATGATCGAGGTCGTCGCCAACGGCAAGGGCATCGAGGTGTTTCGCGCGGACAAGTCCACGCTCGCCGAGCCGCTGGCCACATTGCGGCAATCGCTGCCGAACCTCAGCTACAGCATGTGCGCATCCTCCAAATCGATCGCGGAGGCCAAGGAGCAGATCACGATCCCGCTGATATCAGGCGCGGCGCTCGTGCCGTTCGGCATCGGCCGCGTCGTCGATCTCCAGCTCAGGGGATGGGCCTATATCCATGCGTGATGTGCCTCGTGTGAACCGGACCGGGCTGACGCGACGGGCGATGCTCTTGGCCGCGCCCGCGCTCGGACTGGCTCGCCTGCGTCCTGCTCATGCGGAAAATGGCCCGTGGCCACCGCTGTTCGAGACCGGACGCAGCCAGTTCACCGTGGTGCGGCCTCGCGCGCCGATGCCGCCGCTGCGGCTCAGGGATTTGCGTGGCAAGGATGTCGTGCTGATGGCAAAGCCGGGGCGCGTAACCATCATCAATTTCTGGGCGACCTGGTGCGCGGCCTGCCGCCTCGACCTGCCAGTCATGGCAAGCCTCGCGCGATCGCGGAGCGATGACCTGGACATCCATGCGATCTGCACCGACACAAGGGATCTCGGGAAGATCACGCACTTCCTGGGCGGCCTCAGCACGCAACATCTCCTCTCCTACGTCGATGCCTATGGCGTCGCCGCCGCGGCGAGCGACCCGGCCGATGCAGCCTTCAGGCTCTTCGGCATGCCCATCACCTATCTCATCGGGCGTAGCAATCGCATCGAGGGCTACATCACGGGGGCCGCCGACTGGCTGTCGCCGGCGGGCACGGCGCTGCTGCAGTTTTATCGCGAGCAGGCCTAGTGCGAAGGCTTACCGGCTGCGCCAGTCGCGCGGCCGGCAGCCAAAGCGTTGCTTGAAACGCCGCGTGAAGTGGGAGAGGTCAGAAAAGCCCCAGTCGAACGCGACGGCGCCGATCTCGCGACGCGCCATGGCCTGATCCCTCAGATCCGCCGCGGCGCCGTCGAGGCGGCGTTCCATGATGTAGTCGGAGAACGTCGTGCCGGAACGCTCGAACAGCTTGTGCACGTAGCGTTCGCTGATGCCGACGGCGCCCGCGACCGCGGCGACCGTCAGGCCCGGCTCGCGCAGCCGTTCGTGGATCGCGCGGCGGAGCGCCAGCACCGTGGCATCGGCAAAGCTCGCGGCTTCCGCGACTTGCGCGCGCGAGCGGCGCGACAGGCTCAGCGCCACGAGGTCGAGCAGCACGCTGAACAGGCGCACGCTGTCCTCCTCCGCCATCCGCAATGCGCCGGCGTTGAGCGAGCGCGCCGTCTCGACGATGAGATGGCCGACATGGGGATCATCGGAGACACGCTCGGCCTCGAAATCGAAGCCCGGAGGCAAACGGTCGCGCAGCGCGCGCGAGGGCACCCAGAAGGAAGCGACCTCCAACGTCGGGCCGCGATCATGCCGCAGTGCCAGCTCACGGTCGCTGTCGCAGATGCCGACCTGGCCGCGCGCCAGGCTGACGTCGCGATCCCCCTGCAGGATGCGGCAGCGGCCGGCGAGCTTGAAGTTGAGATAGAAGCAGCTCTCGTTCGAGGCCGCGATATCGCTGCGCGAGCGATGCACGGTATGCTCGGGAAACACCACGCGGTTGACCGCGCCGGCGCCGAACCTGATCGTCTCGACCTTCGCTGGAAAACGCGAGGTCGTCGCCGATTCCGGCGTCAGGTTCATGAACGCCTGGCAGATTGCCTCGCGATAGAAGGAAAACTGCTCGGCCGGTCGCATCTCGGCCGTATTCCAGACGAAGTGCCGCGGCCGGCTTGCTGGATTGACCTGCTCCATCAGTTCGCTCCGAGACCAATCCGGTTCAGCGCCAGCCAAGCGGACCGATCTCCGGCCGGCCCAATATGGCTGCAACAAAGACAATGATCGACGTTCAGTCGGCAGGGTTTCGGCCGGTGATTGCCGCGCCGATCTAACCATCCTTGCGGAGGAGCTACAATATGTCGACCTACGTCCTCGTCCACGGCGCCTGGCACACCGGAGCCGAGCTCGAGCCCGTCGCCGCCCCCATTCGTGCCGCCGGTCACACCGTTCATACGCCCACGATCAAGGGCAACCGGGTGGGCGATGCCAAGACCACGGGGCTCAAGGAGGCGATCCAGTCCATCGCCGATTATCTCGTCGAGAACAATCTGAAGGATGTGATCCTGCTCGGCCACTCCTATGGCGGCATGGTCATCACGGGGGTCGCTGACCTCGTGCCGGAGCGGATCCGCCGGCTGATCTATTGGAATGCCTTCGTCCCCAACAACGGCGAGTCGCTCAACGACCTGGTGCCGCCACACTATCTCGGCCTGTTCGAGGCTATCGCCGCCGAGCGCGGCGACGGCTCGGTGGTGCTGCCATTCCCGATCTGGCGCGAGGCGTTCATCAACGACGTTGACCTCGAGCTGGCGCAGCGTGCCTACGACATCCTCAATCCGCATCCCCTCAAGACGTTCAGCGACAAGATCGTGCTGAAGACCAACCCGGCCGAGATGCAGCTGGCGAAGTCCTACATCAACTGCACCGAGGATACAGCGCTGCCGCACGGTTATCCCTGGCATCCGCGGCTGTCGGAAAAGCTCGGCCTGTTCCGCCTGGTTCAGGTGCCGGGCAGCCACGAATTGTGCTTCTCCGATCCGGCCCGGCTGGCACGCGCGATCTTGGAGGCGGGGCGGGACTAAAGCGCGATGAGATTAGGATGAATCGTCATCGCGCTTTAGGTTGTTGTTTGCGCATGATCTTTTCGGAAAACCGCGCCGCACTTTTCCGGATCCTACTCTAACGCGCGTCCGTCGAAAGCGAGACGACGTTCGATATTCGCTCGCGCCGCCGGGTTCGGCGGCACAGCCCTTGCTTGGTCGCAAACGAATTCAGATCGGTGGAAGCAACCCTCCTTGTCACGTGTGGCGCCCCGCCATACGCTGCCGGCCATCGGCAGCCGCCATCTGGTTTCGTTTGCGTCAGGTCAGGAGAATAGCGAATGGTTCACGTCTCGCGTCGGAAACTGCTGCAGCTCGCGGCTGTCGCGCCATCGGCACTTCCCGTTGCATGGACATCGGTTGCATCTGCCGCGGGCGGAAAGAAGATCCTGACGGCGGTGATGCAATCAGACCTTCGCGTCACCGATCCTGGCTTCACGACCGCCATCATCACCCGCGACCATGGTTATATGGTCTACGATACGCTGCTGGGCATCGATTCCGGCTTCAAAGTGCGGCCGCAGATGGCTGACTGGACGGTGTCCGCGGACAAGCTGACCTACACCTTCACCTTGCGCGACGGCCTGAAGTGGCACGACGGAGCGCCGGTGACGGCGGAGGATTGTGTCGCCTCCCTGAAGCGCTGGGGCGCGAGCGTCGACGGCATGGCGCGCAAGCTGATGGACTTCACGGCAGGCATCGAGGCCCCTGATGCCAAAACGATCGTCCTCAAGCTGAAGGAGCCCTATGGCCTCGTGCTGGAGACGATAGCCAAGCCATCGTCGATCTGCGCCTTCATGATGCCCAAGCGGCTGGCCGAAACCCCGATCAGCAAGCAGATTCCGGAGCAGATCGGCTCCGGACCGTTCAAGTTCGTGGCTGCCGAATTCCAGCCCGGCGTGAAAGCCGTTTACGAAAAGAACGCCGACTACGTGCCGCGCAAGGAGCCGGCCGAATGGACATCGGGCGGCAAGGTGGTCAAGGTCGACCGTGTCGAGTGGCTGACCATGCCGGACGCGCAGACCGCGCTCAACGCGCTGCAATCCGGCGATGTCGATTTCGTTGAAACGCCACCGTTCGACCTGCTGCCCATGCTCGAATCCAACCCGGACATCAACATCGCAATCCTGAACAAATTCGGCTTCCAATCGTTCGGCCGGATGAACTTCCTGCATCCGCCGTTCGACAATGTGAAGATCCGCCGCGCCGCGATGCTCGCGATCAACCAGAAGGACGTGCTCGACGCGCAGATCGGCAATCCCAAATACTACAAGCTCTGCGGCGCATTCTTCATTTGTGACACGCCGTTCGCCAGCGACGAGGGCGGCGAGACCTTGATCAAGGGCAATGGCATGGCGGAAGCCAAGAAAGCCTTGGCCGAGTCCGGCTATGACGGCACGCCCGTCGTGATCCTGGCGCCGGGCGATCAGATCCTGCTGAAAGCGCAGCCAATCGTGGTCGCACAGCTCCTGCGCGAGGCCGGTTTCAAGGTCGATCTGCAGGCGATGGACTGGCAGACCGTGGTCACCCGCAGGGCCAACCAGAAGCCGCCGAAGGAAGGCGGCTGGAACATGTTCTTCACCTACCAGGGCGCAGCCGACTCGATGAACCCGCTCGTCAATGGCGCGATGGTCGGCAAGGGCAAGGAGGGCGGCTGGTTCGGCTGGTCCGAGGATCCCAAGCTGGAGCAGCTGCGCGACGCGTTTGCCCGCGCCACCTCACCGGAAGAGCAGAAGAAGATCGCGCTCGACGTGCAGAAGGAAGCCTACGACCAGGTGATCTACGTTCCGCTCGGCCAGTTCCAGGCGCCGAGCGCCTGGCGCAAATCGCTCACCGGCGTGATCGACGGCCCGGCGACGCCGATGTTCTGGAACGTGGACAAGAATGAGTGAGCTACGCTCCCGGCTTGGGGCAGAGCAATCGCATTTGGATTCTTGCTGTTTCTGCAGCAGCCGCTTCAACAAGTTCGGTGTCGTCCCGGCGAAAGCCGGGGTTCATAACCCCAGGCAGTAGTTGTAGCGCGAGATATGGGTTACCGATCCTGGGTCAAATACGATCCTGTGGTTATGGGTCCCGGATCTGCGCTTCGCTTGTCCGGGACGACAATAAACTTTTCGCCTCCCGCGCAAGCGGGAAACTCGTCGACCGCGCGCGTGCCCTACTTCGGATGCCACCAACGGCCGCCGATGACGACGCCTTCGGACACGACTTTCTGGCTGCCCGCGAGGTGCTCGCCAACCACGTCGACATAGTCGAACTGCCCTTCGCGAACCGTGATCAGCGTGGCATCGCCGACGCTGCCCACCTTGAGGCTGCCAAGCTCGGGGCGGCGCAGTGCCATCGCGGCGTTGACGGTCGATGCAGCGATCACGTCGGGCAGCGACATCCCCATGCACAAAAACTTCGACATGGTCGTCACCTGATCGAAGGCCGGACCGTCGATGCAGAGTAGGTGGATGTCGGACGAGATGGTGTCTGGATAGAAACCGTTCGCCAGCATCGCGCGCGCGGTCTTGAAGGCGAACGAGCCCTTGCCGTGACCGATGTCGAAGATCACACCGCGTTCGCGCGCCTCCAGCACCACCTTCTTCACCGTCCCTTGCGCGGTCGCAGGCGTATTCGGGAACGGGCGGAAGGCATGGGTCAGCACGTCGCCCGGGCGCAGCCGCGCGAGCACCTCTTCATAACTCGGCGGCGGATGGTCGATATGCGCCATCAGGGGCATGCCGACCTCTTCCGCCACTTCGAGCGCGATATCGAGCGGCACGATGCCCGAGGTACCGGAGGCGTGCAGGCCGACGCGCACCTTGATCCCGACGATGAGGTCGCGGTTGGCATCCGCTACCTTGGCGGCATCGATGGGGTTCATCAGCCGCAGCTCCTCGCTCTCACCGACCATCACCTTGTGCGAGAAGCCGAAGATGCCGGCATGCGAGACGTGCAAATAAGCGAGGATGCGGACCTGGCTCGGCTCGATCACATGCTTGCGGAAGCCGGCGAAATTGCCGGGACCGGCGCTGCCGGTGTCCACCGCAGTAGTGACACCGGAAAGACGGCAGAATTCTTCGGCATCGATGCCGAGCGAGGTGCCGCCCCAATAGACATGGGTGTGCAAATCGATCAGGCCAGGCGTCACGATGTAGCGAGAAGCGTCGCGCACATCGGTCCCCGGATCCGCCTTGAGCCCGCTGCCGATCGCCGCGACCCTGCCGCCCGAAAACGCGACATCCGTCACCGCGTCGAGCTTCTGCGAGGGGTCGACGACCCGTCCGCCGCGCAGGATCAAGTCAAAAGGCATCGTCATCTCCGGGTGTCACATGGCATTGCAAGCAACAGGAATGGGCCAGGCTGGAAGGTATTCTTCCAGCCTGGCCGTTTCGTCGTCCTGTTAGCAATTTTCGCGCCGACTAAGCAAATCGACGGCGATCACTGACCATTGGTCTTGCGGGCCGTTTTGGGCGCCTCGTCCTTCAGCCGCTCCAGCGCATCAGGCATCATGCGGCCGAACATCGAGCTCAGCATCGCGGTCGGGATCAGGCCCGCATTGCCGGTCTCCTGGCCCGGTCCGCCGGACATCAGGAATTGTGGCACCAACGGCTGATTGATCTTGGTCAAGGCTTCCGCGAACTTCGTAAAGTTTTGCTCGGCCAGGCGGAATTCCGGCCCGCCATAGGCCTCGACCGAGAGCTTGGTCGCCTGCGCGTTCGCAGCGCCGACCGCGAGCGCCCGATCGGCCTCGCCCTGACCTTCGAGCCGCGACTGCTCGCCGACCGCAGCCGCCGTAACCTTTCGGGTCTCTGCGTCCTTCTGCGCGCGGGCGAGTGCTGCGGCGCCTTCGTTCTCGTTCACCTTGATCTGGATCAGCGATTGCGTCAGCGCCGACTGCGCGGCCGCTGTCGCCTTGGCCTCGTTCAGCGCGCGCTCCTGCACCGCAGCCTTTTCCTGCTCCTGGTAGGTCTCGATCTGCTCACGCGCGATCTGGCGCGAACGGAGCTGGATCAGGATGTCCTCGATCGTGTGGTCGCCCGCGGCGGCGCGCGGCGTACCGATCAGGACCTCCTGGAGGTCGAGCGAGTAGCTTGCGAACTTCGCCTTCATCTGCCCGGCCGACTCCTCCTGGACCGACGCGCGGTTCTGCAGCAGCTCGATCAGCGTCATCTTCTGCGCGATGTTCTTGAAGAACGCGCTGACCATCGGATCGAGGGTCTGCTCGACGAGCTTCTTCACGTCGCCGAAGCGCTGGATGATCATCGGCGCCTTCTTGTAGTCGATGTGCATCACCACCGAGAGCGGCAGCGTCGGCTCGAACGCATCCTTGGTGATCAGCGAGATCTCCGACAGATTCTCATCCAGCTTCATCGCACCGACTTCGCCGCGTACCCATTTCAGGATGAAGTTGACCGTCGGGATGATCTCGATCTTGCCCGCATAGGTGTTGAACGCGTATTTGCCGGGCAGCAGCGGATCCCGCCAGACACCGCGACCGCCATTGAGGACGAGCTCACCGTGGCGATACTGGTCGCCCGACACGTCGTCGGACTTGGGTCCGGTGTAGAAGATGACGACGCCGACGTTGCCGACCGGAATCACCGTCTTCGGCACGGCCTCGACGGTCGCGAACAGGCGGTTGATGTACCAGGTGCCCTCGACGATGATCTGAAGCTGCCGGCCGCGATAACCGCCGGCTCTCAGGAATTGCTCGGGCTCCTGGAAATTATTGTGAAAGGTCTCATCGTCGTGCAGATCGACGCCGACCTCGGGCGCGATGATCTCGCCTGAAGGCAGCGACGGACCGTCATGCACGGTGACGATGCCGACCAAGTCGTGATCGGCCGCGAGCACGACGGGCGCAAAGCCCCATCGCTCGGCGATCGTCAGCTGCATCGCGTCGAGCACGCCGCGCTCCTGCTCGCACAGGGCATGGCCGTAGACGCGTTCGTCGGTGATGATCGCGAACTGCGTCGTGTTGATCGCATAGGTGCCTTCGCGCAGGATCTTGCGCTGCGGCCCCTTCTGCCCGCCGCCGAGCAGGAATCGACGCGTGTCCTCGAAGTCCGACTTGTCCTCGGTGTCATTGGCGCCGAGAACCTGCGAAGCGCCGAGCGGCGCGCCGTCGCGCGCGAACACATAGGCGATTTTGCCCTGTCCGACCGTGACGAGATCCGATTTGTGGATGCGGTACATGAACGGAAAGAACACGTGCAGGCCACCGCGCAGGACTTCCGGCTCGTAGCCGGCTTCCCCGTTCAGCGCGATGAAGCCGCCGGCGATCGAGCCCTTGGTCGTCCATAGCTTCTCGACGATGCCGACCTGGTTGTTCGGGATATAACGGAAAATATTGGCGACGCGCAGCAGGATCAGAAGCGCGATCACTGCCGCGGCCCACAGCGCGGGCTGGATCGGCCAGGCGCCATTGAAACCATTGAAGTCCATAGTTCATCTCCACAATTCGCAACTGGGCGGCTTTGGTTAACCAAGCCACACCTCAGAATTGCGGGAGCGCAGATGTGAATACGGAGCCTGCTTCGCAAGCCGCGTGTCGCGCAAAGCCGTGCCAATCTTTTTTTATTGGCTACTTGACGGACGGGACGGAGTAAGAAACGCGATCGGTTCTGAAAAACCGGACTTGAGAATGGCGATCCCGGGATGACTCGAACATCCGACCTACGGTTTAGGAAACCGCCGCTCTATCCGGCTGAGCTACGGGACCGCGGAACCTGCATAGGGTGCAGGCGCTTGCGGCCTCCATAGCAGAGCAGGTCGCAAATCGCCAGCCTTGCGATGCGCCGAATGGGTGGCAACGCGGCGGTCTCAATCATGCTCCTCGAGCTGGGCCGCCGCGCCGTGAACCGGGCAATTCGCGTCCGGAGCGGCCAGCATCCCGGACGGCTCGAGCTCATCCGTCTTGGAGTCATGGGCAATGACGGCGCAGGTGCAGCCGAGCGCGATCGCCTCCGCCGTTCCGGGTTTTGGTAACGCGCCATCCGGCGTTGCAGGTATCCGCATCAAAACCTCCCGCCTGTTGGATGTCCATTTCTCCCGCAAAGCGAAACATTGACCATCGTCAATCGTTTCATCCCCGCTCTAATATCCCCGATTTGGTCCATCGGGAGCGCCACCATGATCGAGAGCATCAGCGCCATCACCCTCGCCACCCATGACATGGCGCGTGCCGTCGGCTTCTATCGTTCGCTGGGCTTTGAGATTTTGCACGGGGGCGAAGCCCAGGCGTTCACGAGCTTCCGCGCCGGTCCCGGCTATCTCAACCTGATCGCCCAGCCCACGGACAAGCGCTGGTCCTGGTGGGGCCGCGTCATCTTCTACGTCGCCGACGTCGATGCCATTCATCAGCGCGCGCTCGCGGCCGGATGGCAGCCCTCGACCGCGCCACGCGATGCCGAATGGGGCGAGCGCTACTTCCATCTCACCGACCCTGACGGCCACGAGCTGAGCTTTGCGCGGCCGTTGTCCTGATCCGATAAGTCACGCCCGCTGACGTTCCCCAATGGGCAAGTGGCGGCGTCTCAGCCGCTGTGGCAAGCTCAGTGCGGTTTCCTCATGCGAGAAGTGTATCGGGCTCTAACCAGGGAGGACGACCATGGTGGCCTATGTCGTGCTGGGAAACTTCACCGACCAGGGAATCCGCAACGTCAAGGATTCACCGAAGCGAGCCGACGCCTTCAAGGAAATGGCGAAGACATTCGGCGTGACCGTGAAAGAGCTCGTCTGGACGCAGGGGCGATATGACTTTGTGACCCTTCTCGAGGCTCCAGATGAGGCCGCGGCCATGTCGCTCAGCGTCAGCGTTGGCGCACTCGGCAATGTCCGCACGGAAACGCTACGCGCGTTTTCAGGCGCGGAGATGACGAAGATTGTCGGCAAGATCGCCTGACGCAAAAGCGCGCGACACTTCGGCCCGCGTGGGTGCGGGCTCACCGGTCCGCAGTACAGCCCGGCAGATCGAACAGCGCCGCGAGCCCGCATTTCGAGGTCAGCATCTTGTCGCCGTCATGGCCGATGCCGGCGACGTCGAAAAGCTTGTGATTGGGCGTGCCGTGGTCGCGCTTGGCCATCGCGTCGGCATAGGCGTGGCCGCGGGCGTAGCGATAGGGTCCTTGCGCGCGCGCCATGCAGCTCTTGTCCAGCGCCGGATGCTCAGGATTGGTGTCGAGCGTGCCGAGCAGATAAATCACCTCGCGCTCGACATAGCGCTGTTCGAGCGCGGCGGGCGTGGCGTCGCTGAGATAAGGCGGTCGCCCCTCCATGCCGTATTTCCAATTGTCGTAGCCGGCGCAGGAGGCGGCGATCGACGGCTCGGGCCGCTCGCTGCTGAAATATGCGTAGGATGACGGATTGGCGACGACGTAGCGAACCTCGATGTGTTGGCGCGACAGCGCCGCCTCGCCCCTGCCCGCGATGGCATAACGCTGCGCGACCTGGCCGCCGCCGGAATGACCGGCCACCACGACCTGCTTGAGATTGGGGAAGATGCGCCGGTCGCCGAGCTTGGCGAGGATCGCATCGAGTGCCTCGAACGAGGAGGCCGGGTTCGGCGCAAGCGCGGCCTCGCCGCCCTCCCATCCCTCCAGCGACCAGCGCAGCGTCTCGTCGGGCAGCTTGTATGCGTCGACGTCGATTTGCGCCAGAAACTGCGGAACGATCATGATGGTGGCCCGGCCCTCGTCGCCGGCCGCCGCCTGCGCCGCCCGCGCCGACTTGTAATAAACATCCGCATTGCGCAACCGCCCATGCAGCACGATGACGGCGCGGGTGATCGCTGGCAGTGGCAGCGCCCAATCGCTGGAGAGATAAAGTGGCAGGACACCCTGATCGCCGACCGCAAGGCGGGCGTCGGCGACCGCCTTCACCGGTGCGCGGTTGGGCGCCTCCTCATCGGCGGCATTCGCGTGACACGACAGCAGTGTCAACGCAATCGCCGTGACAAATGTCCGCCATCCCATAGGCAAAATTCCTTTCCACGCGAAGACTCGACTAGAAGCCCTCTTGACTTGAAGCCTTCTTGACTTGAAGCCTTCTTGCAACTCTATGCGCATCATGTGCCATGCCGCTGTGACCGGCTGGCCACGTCAAGCAAAAAATGTCAGCAATGCAGCCATGAAAATGTCGGGTTCCACGGGTGACAAGTGGCTGGAAACAGGCGAAAATTCGGCTGATTCAGTTGAGTTCCACAAAGATTGTATCTGTTGAATGTCGTTCGTGATCGCTTCGCGTAGCGCGAGATTGTCGCTTGGCTTGATTGCAGGGCTCATCCTGCTGATGCCGGCGCATGCCCGCGCGGAATGGTGGAAGCGCACGCCGGGCGATTTCGAGGAATGCGCCGATCGGGCCGAGAGATATGCAACCAAGCAGGAGAAGACGGCGGCGCTCGCCGAGTGCAACGCCAAGTTCGCCGGCCGCCGCAAGATAGGTGGCGGGTACACCTACTACGACGTCCTCCAGGATCGCAGCTTCGACATCACCGGTCCCAATCCGACGCCGGAGGAACAGAAAAAGATCGACGAGTCCTACGCCGCCTATCTCGCCAATCAGCGTCGGGCCAACCTGGCTGCCGAGGCCGCCGCTAAGCAGCAGCAACAGCAACAGCAACAACAAGAGCAAGTCCAGCAGGTCGCACTGCGCACCGAGACGGCGCGCGTGCCGGTTCCGGTCGAGCGGCCCAAGCAGCCGCGCCCGAAGGCATGCACCAAGGACTCGTTCTCCTGCGAATGGCCAAGGCTGTCGGAGAGCTTGAACGAACTGAAGAAGCTGTTCAGCCCGGCGCCGAGCAAGGCGAAGAAGGGCTGAAACCTTCGCACCATCCCTGCGAGCCGGGATCGGGGACTCTCCTTACCCTCCGCCGTCATCGTCCGACTTGATGTTCAGCGCGGGGACATGACCGACGGGTGTTCGGGGACATAGCCGACACATCATAGTGCATGGATTTGGCAATGTGGGAGGCCAA